>JAJFHB010000287.1 GCA_021775795.1 Hyphomicrobiales bacterium
ACCTTTGTCAGTCTGCTCGTTGCCTATCCGCTGGCCTATTATCTGGCCGTCAAGGTTGACCCGCGCTGGAGGCTGTTGTTGCTGGTGCTTGTCATCGTGCCGTTCTGGACCAGCCTCTTGATCCGCACCTACGCCTGGATCTTTATTCTGGGTGGACGCGGAATTCCCTCTTTGCTGGAGCTCATAGGTATTGAGGGGGTTCGGTTGATCAATACGCCGGGCGCCGTGGTGGTTGGCATCATCTATGGCTATCTGCCGCTGATGGTCTTTCCCATCTTTGTTTCACTGGAAAAACTCGACAAACGGTTGCTCGAGGCGTCCAGCGATCTGGGCAGTACGCCTTTCCGAACATTCCTGCAGGTGACCCTGCCGCTCTCCATGCCGGGCATGGCAACAGGATGCATGCTGGTCTTTATTCTCTTGATGGGGGAGTTCCTGATCCCCGCCTTCCTCGGTGGCGGCAAGGTCTTCTTCATAGGCAATGCACTGGTTGATCTCTTCCTGCAATCGAGAAACTGGCCATTCGGATCGGCAGTTGCCGTCACCCTGGTCATTATCATGTTGATCACGGTGGGCCTCTATATGCGCCTGACCATGAGCCGGGCGACCGGCCGCAACGAAACACTGATGTAGGTCGGCATGGGCATGCGTCTCTATTCAATTGCCGTATATCTGTTTCTCTATGTGCCCATAGGGATCATTGTTCTTTTCAGCTTTAACTCGGGCCGGCACGCCAGTGACTTCGAGGGCCTGTCTGTAAAATGGTATGGCAAGGCCCTGTCCAACCCCTTTGTGCTGGAAGCTTTGAGCACCAGTGCAATCATCGCCCTTTCCGCAGCCTGCCTCTCCAGTGTCATGGGAACCGCTGCCGCACTCTCCCTGCAACGGGTGAGGGGGCCTATGAAGGCCGTGTTCGATGGACTTATTTATCTTGCCATCATGATCCCCGGCATTGTGATCGGTATTGCCACGCTCATTGCGCTGGTGACGGTGTTTGATCTGCTAAATCCCATTCTGGCCAACCTGTGGCCGGAAGATGTAACGGCACCGAGGTTGTCTCTGGGCTATGCGTCTGTCATCGCCGCGCACACGCTTTTCACCATGTCTCTGGTAATCGTCGTTGTGCGTGCCAGGATAGAAGGAATGGACCGCTCTCTCATCGAGGCATCCCAGGATCTCTACGCAACGCCCTGGCGGACGTTTGTCCAGATCACCCTGCCGCAGATATTCCCTGCCATCCTTGCCGGCTTTTTGTTGAGTTTCACCTTCAGCTTCGATGACTTCATCGTTTCGTTCTTTGTCGCCGGCGCTAACACCACGCTTCCCGTTTATGTGTTTTCGTCCATTCGGCGAGGCATCACGCCGGAGGTAAATGCCATCGGCACGATGGTGCTGTTTGTATCGCTGACGTTGCTGATCTTTGCGCAGGTTCTTCTGCGGCGGAAGGAACGGCGATGAACCGGCGGCAGTTTGAAGAAAGGGCTCTGGCGTTTTGACCTCAGTTGAATGTATCTGGCCGGCTCAGACAATTCTGGGCGAAGCGCCCACATGGTGCCCGCAGGAAAATTTGCTTTATTGGGTCGATATCGAGGGCAAGTTGATCTTGCGCATCAACCCTCAGACAGGCGAGCGGAAAGCCTTTCCTCAAGAGCAGGAATTTGGCTGCATCGTGAAGCGCAGCAAGGGTGGCTTTATCGCCGGCACCAACGCCGGCCTGGCCTATGTCGATGCCGACCTGACGGCAGTGGATGTCTTTTCAACGCCCGAGGCGGAACATCCGCGCAACCGCTTCAACGATGGCAAGTGCGATCGCCAGGGGCGCTTCTGGGTGGGCAGCACCGACATGGACGAGACGGAGCCGAACGCAGCACTCTACCGGGTCTCAGGCGCAGGCGAAGTTGCCTGCATGATTCCCGGTGTGATCGAATCCAACGGCCTGGGCTGGAGCCCGGACGACAAGACCATGTATTTCACCGACAGCGGCCACGGTGTGATCTATGCGTTCGATTTCGATGCAGATGCGGGCGAGATCGACAACCGGCGGGAGTTTGTCCGCGTTGATATGGCAGAAAGCATGCCCGATGGCCTGACGGTGGATGCTGAAGGTTTTATCTGGAGTGCGCATTGGGGCGGCGGACGTATCACACGCTACGACCCGCATGGCCGCATTGACCGGGTTATCCCCATGCCGTGCCCGCTGGTGACCAGTGTGACTTTCGGCGGAGACGGTCTTGAGCAGATGTTCGTCACCACAGCGCGACTTGGCTTGAGCAAAGACGAGCTCGAGCAAGCGCCGTTGTCCGGTGGCTTGTTCGTGCTCGATGCCGGCGTGGCCGGACTGCCGGATATTGCCTATCAGGGCTAGCGGATTATCAAGGTCTGCGGCGAACGTGTGGTGAGGATCTCGCAGCCGTTCTCCGTCAGCATGCCGCAATTGGAAATGAAGTAATCTACGCAATCTGTGTCAGTGAACCAGGAATGCAGATGAAACGACATGCCGACCTTCATTTCGAGCTCCGAATTGGGAGCAAGGCCCGTCACCATGGAGCCGCCGGTCCAGCTTGGCGGAAATCCGATACCGACGAGGTAGCCGCAATGGTGCCGCTCATAACCGATCAGACCTCCACTTCTCGCCACCTCTCGCCACGCTGCATACGCGTCGCCTGCCCTGGCGCCAGGAGTAATGGCTGAAGCGATTGCCTGCATTGCCTCTATTGCCATCTCGACCGTCTTCTCCACGCCTTTCGGCGCCGAGCCCACGTAGACGAGCCGCCCCATCGGCGCATTATACTTACGGTACGAAGCGCCGAGTTCTAGAAACACCGCATCCCCATTTCGGAAGGTCTCGCCACGCCAGGTTGTGTGTTCCTCTCCAAGTCGAGACGTCGGACGCACAAACGGACCGAAGCCTGGACACTCACCTTCGGCTAAACACATGGCGCGCTGGCTCTCGCCTGCCACTTCATAGTCCGTGGCCCCATCTACAATGGCCTCGATAGCGGCCAGCATGCCGGCGTCCGATGCGGCCGCGGCACGCCGTGTATAGTCCATTTCGATCGGCGATTTGACCAACCGCAACTCGTCGACAATGCCCGAACCGTCCTGCCATACGGCTCCCGGAGCACCTGCTTTTATGAGGTTCGCGTTGCGCGGTGTGAGAAACAGGACGCGTTCCTCGATCGCCACCCGGCCGTTGCGGATGTGCAAGTCATCCATGGCCTTTAGGACATAATCCGACACTTCCTCATAGTCCGCATGGCCGTAGAAGGTAGCGTTTCTGACCTGGTTTTGGACTGTGATTTCTTCCATCGCACGGGCAACAAGGATCATTTGTCCTTCGCGCGGCACGACGAGAATGTGGGCAGCGAAAAAGCCCCAGTGATCGAGGCTCGTCAGATAGTACATGTTTTCCGGGCTGGCGATCAGCAGGCCGTCAAGATCGCGGTCCGCCATGGCAGTGCGCACATTGACAAGCCTTGCGTCCAGTTCCGTTCGAGTAAAAGGTTCGTGTCCCGTCATATTTATTCCTCCCCTTAAATGATGGTCAGGTCGCGGGCGACATCGCACAGCCGCTCACCACTGCGCTCCGTGACCACGATCGATTCTGAGATAGCGGCATCGAATTCGTCGAGCCAGTCGCCGGACTGGAAGTGGAAGCGCATGCCCGCCTGAAGCACGGTCTTGTCGCCGGTGCGCAGGCTTGACGTGCGGTCACCCCAG
>JAJFHB010000288.1 GCA_021775795.1 Hyphomicrobiales bacterium
CTCCCTGCGGATCCGCGGCGACAGGGGGACTTTCAGATTCAAAATTGCCATCATCTTTGATCATCCGTAGGAGGCAATGATACTGGGATGCTGCCGAAAAATTGTTTGAGGCGGACGGCGCAATTTCCATTTCATGTATCAACTGCATGTCCTTGCTGCCCTGCCGATAGACATGTGTGGTTTGGGAGCCAAGCACCTCATTGGAGTTCTCAGTGGTCACTTTGCAATGAATGTGAACACCTGAGACCTCATCCATTAAGTTTCGCAGATCGAGCGGAATGTTGAGATAAACATTTGCCTGCTGAGCGTGTGCATATCCTGCCGCAGCAAGAAGCAGCAACGAACACAGAAGCAAGGGTGTGGCACGTCGTGGATTGAATGGTTGCATTCGGTTTCCTTCCTTACATTGGTACGAGATTTTAAGAGTCTCTCTGTTTCAGCAAAGGATCAGTTTCGGTTGCTGCCGTCCCGCTCCGGCTCCGGACAGCCGCCTCTGAAAATGCGGTAACGCTGCCCGTCCGGACAGGCACAACCGGCATCCGTAGAATAGCCGGGGGAAATACAGATGAAAGCGCATTGCCCGGTGCCCTGGTTGTAAAACTGCCCAAATGGACAATCGGGCTGAGGACGAACACAACCCTCTCCGGCAACCAAGCGCCTGCTGCCTGTACACCTGCAACTCGTGGCGCTCTCGCGCTCCATATTGTCGAAGGCGCATCGGCACTCACCACCGCGCAGCTCCGTTGTCGCAGTTTCACAGTCTGGCGGGCGCTCATCGCAGCGTAATCTCTCAGCACTCCAGCGCTCGCCGCTGCCGCAGGTCACACAGGAATTGCCATTCCAGTTTTCGCTGCGGCCGGAGCAAATCGGCTCACAAGCCTCACCAACGACCTGTTCGCCGAAGCCACAGGTGATGGTTTTCGTCACGGCAACAGTTGTGCAGGCTCGATTGTTTTCGGTTCTGTCATCTGGCGTACCCTGAGCTTGCAAGGCCTCCAGAAGCGATGCGTCGATCTCACCATTTACCTGCAATCCGAACTGACGTTGGAACTCCTCGACGGCGCCACGCGTGTTCGGGCCGATCAGACCGTCGACCTCAAGTTCTGCCACACCGAGCAGTAGAAGCATGTATTGAACAAACAACGTCTGGTTTGAGCCGACACTGGGAGGTGCAAATTCCGCACAGGCTTCAAACGACGTGCCTGCGCTCAGACGCCGGGGGATACGCAGGCCGATGTTGAGTTCAGTTTGGACACCCTCCGCCATTTCCCGTGATGTGGCCACGCAGGAAATCGGCTGGCCGGGCCGGCAACTCCAGCCCGAGCCGCGCGGCCCAACACCGGTGAGCTCTGTGTCGTCTACAGGTGGAATGACCATGATGCTCACAACACCTGCATGATCGCTTCCGCCCGCGTGGGCAACACGGACGCTAAAGGCGCAGGCTTCACCCGCTTCACACGCATTCGGGCCAGAAATGGCAATACCCAGGTCCGGAGAGACAGGACGTTCCGGCTCTGGCTCATAACCGTCATAGCCCGTCATTTCCAAGCCGGGTGTTTCCAGTGTTACCGGGCCCGGGAGAAAACCCGTCATTCTTAGTGTCGGCGTGTCCAGACTGGCCGGGTTGGGGAGAAACCCTGTCATTTGCAGTGCTGCAGTCTCAATCGTGACCGGGTCGGGCAGATGACCAGTCATTTCGAGTGCGGCTGTGTCGAGAGTGACAATAGCATCTTCAGGGACACCTTCAGGTTCGCCACGATGCCCGGTCATCAGCAAACCATCTGTCTCAACAACAACCGGATCAAAGCGATGGCCCGTCATGCGCAAGAAATCTGTTTCAACGCTCGCCGGATCGAACCGGTGCCCGGTCATGCGCAGAGTATCGGCGTCAACACTCGTTGGCGTGAACCGATGGCCCGTCATGCGCAGAGTATCGGTTCCCACGATCGCCGGCTCAAACCTATGGCCGGTCATGCGTATGACACCGGCCTCAACTGCAATTGGATCGAAGCGATGGCCGGTCATGACGAGTGTCTCCGTTTCGACCACGGGCCCGTCCAAACCTGGCTCAGGTTCACGCCTCGGCCCGTCGGTGGCATCGCCATGGCCGGTCATGATGAGTGTATTCGCGGTGAGAGTGACGGGGTTGAAACGATGGCCCGTCATCTGGATGGCTTCCGCCACAACGGTCACCGGCTCGAAGCGATGGCCCGTCATGCGTATGGCTCCGGCCTCAACCGCAACCGGCTCGAAACGATGACCTGTCATGCGAATGGCGTCGGTTGCAACAGCAACCGGCTCAAAGCGATGGCCCGTCATGCGCAACGGTTCCGCCTCAACCGCAACCGGCTCGAAACGATGGCCGGTCATGATGATTGGAGCCGTTTCGACGAGGCTGGAGCTCCAGGCATGACCGGTCATTTCAAGAGAGGATGTCGACAGTACAATCGGTCCTGGCAAGTGCCCCGTCATTTCCAGAGGCGCCGTATTAATGGTTACCGTATCCGGCAGGTGGCCGGTCATCTGGAAGGGGGACACGTCGATGCTCATTGGTTCCGGAAGATGCCCGGTCATCTGCAATGGACCGGTATCGAAGACGGAGAACGGCGCTGATTGGAGCGCTTCTTGCGAACGGGGAACCGCAACAAAGGTCAGGCAGAGCGCCACCACAGCACCAGCAAGGACACTGAGAAATGATCGGCTCCGGTTTGCGGGAGTTCTGTTCATGCGGGGCCTGCGCTGCTTACAATGGCATCAAACCCGCCTCATTCGCCGTCGGTAAAAGCCTGATTTCCACCCTGGAGGATCTGAACGATACCCGGGTCGATTTCACCTTCTGCAATTATGGCGAAAGGCTCAGCTCCGTCTGCCTTGTTCCAATCATCCGCACCGCCTGAGGGATCTGCCACGATGGGGGATTCGATGCCCGGCTGAACATTATTCCCGTCTGAAGCAGGGCGAACAAGATGCAAATGACATTCATACCTGGACGCTGTAGTAAAGTTTCTGTTCGGTTTCGGCTCCACATCAATGGCGACGGTCTCGATAACCGCACCGTCCGCGACGGGAAGTTCCAACCATTCGATACCGAGCGCATGGTAGAGCGAGGCCGGCTCGGATTCGAAGATGGCACACGTGATACCCACGTGCGACACCTCGGGAAGCAGCTTCGAGACATTGACCGGAACGTTGAGGCGGATCACCTGCTCGGCGCTGGCCCGATGACTCCATCCAACCGCAAGAACGCTCAGAGCAAGAGTAAAACAGAAACTTCGGCGCCTTTGATGTCGCATCGTCATTTCTCCCGAGCAGTGAAATTTCGAAAACCCTACCACCAAATTGTGGCAGGTCAGTTCCAAAATTTGGACAAACTGTAGTGAAACCATGATTCTGGTGCGGCGGGGTGGCTGGGTAAAAGCTGTGCTAACCTGCCACTCGTCTCCCAGGAGACATTACCCGAATGATCGTCACAATGAGGAAGCTATGGGTCAAACTCTCAAGTCATTACATTCGATCCTCTTGCTTGCCATAATAGTGCTGTTCGGCACCCCTAACGCCCGTGCGCAAGACGATGCGCTCAGCAGCGCGTCATCCGATGAACCCGAAGTCATACCGCCAGTGGAGGCGGTGGCTCTGGCACCCGCCTTTCACATCGACGTGCCCCTCGACCTCAGAAACCTCCACCAGGCAATCGATCGGGTGCGGATCCGGTGCGATGTGATGGGTCCGGTAGGGGGCGATCCCCACATAGCGATGGGTGTACTCGACGTACCCGTGGGCGTTGATGGAAGCGTCAATGGCACCTACCGGGTGTTTGCTTTTCTGGACCCCGATGAGTCCGGTGCAGGCGCGGATCGCTATCGCTGCTATATGACCCTGCACCACACGCAGGGTTACGATTCGGATGATGCAAACCACGATGATTATGTCATTCCGCATCAATCCGCAGCCACGGGCGACCAACACGATTATCACTCCGCCGATCCGAATGAAGAGTTTGTGGGACAGGTTTTTGGCGACATGCCCGAAGCCACAACACCACCAACATCCGGCAGTCAAGACGCCTCGAATTGAGTGGAGATCCCAACAGCGAAGTCCTTGACCTTGGTGAAACGGATACTCCGGTGGAAACAGGCGGTTCGAGGCCAGGCAAATACGGCTGAACCGCATTTCCAGACGATTCAGAAACCGTTACTGTGGCAGCGCAGCATCAAACCTACCTTACATTTCACCTGAACACAGGTAGCAAGCTGACACCCAAGTTTGGTCAAACTGTTGTCGGACAACCTACCTGCGCGGCGCCACTTCATTTTCTCGAACAAATTGCCGGTTTGAGACTAGACTTAGGCAGCAAGGACACTGGAGGAGCGGAGATCATGAACCTTTACAAACCATCTTCCCTGAAGGCTGCTGCACTCGGAGCGGTTGCCGCTTTGTCAGCTTGTCCGGCACAGTCGCAGGATGTCGTGCCCCTGGACCTTGGTGTGCAGCACTTCGCAATGGCCGATGGCGTTCACATTGACGTGCCGCTCGACCTGACCAAACTCAGCAATGTCGTCGACTGGGTGAAAATTACTTGTCATGTTGATTTCGGCGTCACGAGTGAGGAACAGGGACAGGCCGAGCTCCTCGGTGTTGGCAC
>JAJFHB010000289.1 GCA_021775795.1 Hyphomicrobiales bacterium
ATATTTTCTTTGGCTTCAAGCGGCGAGAACAGAAAATCGCGGAAAGCAATTGCTGCTGGTGAGGGAAGCCGGTCTCGCATCATTATCCTCACGGAAACGTAGCCGAAATCGTGCTTGTCTGACACCGACCTTAGCAAGCCAGCCTGAAGGTCACGCTCTGCATCACAGCCAATGACAAGGGCTGCCCCAAATCCATCACGTGCCATTTCTTTTGCTACGTGGCTGTTGCTGACCTCAAAACGGCTTGAAATTTCAATCACCTCAACCGCCCCCGTACCTCTGTTTGTGGCGCGTATTTGGCCTGCGCTTTGACTTGCAGTCTCGCGCCCTGCCGTAGCCGCGATGAGGCCGAGCGTCTGAATCTGGCGGTTCAAGGGCTGCCCCGGATCAGATGGAAGGGATGGTGCGCACACAAGTTTCAGCGGCAGATTGGCACAAACATCCGTTGTGTGCCTGGGTCTGTCACAGTACTCGGCCCGCAATGCAATGTCATAGGGACTGGCGGTCAGATTAACCTGGCCATCATCAGCATGAATTTGCGGCAACACATTTGGGTAGGCTGTCTGAAAGCCGCGCAGGATCGGTGGCAGCCAGCTGGTTGCAAGTTCTACAGGCAATGTGACCGCAACCGTGCCGTCAATCTCATCCGGTGAACTCTGGAAACGGCGGAGAGCATTTGCCGATGCATCCACCATTTCAGCTGCAAATTTGAAAAGCTCCCGTCCCGTATCCGTAAGTGCCATGGAGCGGGTGCTGCGGGTTATGAGGGTGCTGCCGACAAGTTGCTCAAGATCACTTAGAGCTGTACTCACCACCGGCGGACTGACTGACAACCTTTGAGCCGCAGCGCGCATTGAATCAGCGCGAACAATCTCCACAAAATAGGCGAGCAGGCGCAATTCCTTTACGGCCATTGCAAACCTCAATTTGATTGTTAGTTTTTACCTAACAATCCATTTTATAGATTTGTTTTATCTAATAGTAAAGTTGAACCCGGCATTCGGGCAAGTGGGTACCGATCACACCAGGAGAACCACCGGCTTCACCTCAGTCGGCAATTCGTCCGGCGCGCCGGAGTAGCCTCAAGAAAAATTCAAGCCGTGGGATCAGAAGCACCTATCGCCCGGCCGGCACTTTCACCCGCAAGGCGGCCGAAAACCGCCCCCGCGGCAAGGCCGGTGCCGCCTGGATAATTGAAATAGAAAAGTCCGCCCACCAGTTCACCAGCCGCATAGAGGTTTCCGATGGCCTGAAGATCGTTGTCGAGCACCTGGCCAGTGTTGTTGATGCGCAAGCCCCCGAACGTAAAAGTAATGCCGCAGGTAACCGCATAGGCCTCAAAGGGTGCCTCGTCGATCGTGTTCGCCCAGTTCGACTTGTCAATGTCGAGCCCTTCGGCACAGCGCCCATCCTTGATATTCGGATCAAAGGGTCGATCTGTATTAACAGCCTCATTGTAGGCGAGCAGGCTGCGCAGCGCCTGATCCGCATCCACCCCGTCGAGCTTGCCGACAAGCTCCTCCAGTGACGATGCGGTTACCTTTGTCACCTGCCGAATGCGATACTCATCGCGAAGCAGGTGTGTAACCTTTGCATCGAAGATCTGCCAGGCAAACTGCCCGGGCTGGCGCAAGATCTCACCACCATATTTTGCATAGGTATAATTGCGGAAGTCCGCGCCTTCATCGACAAACCGTTCGCCCCTGGCATTCAGCATGACGGAAAAAGGATAGGAGTGTTTTTGAAACGCATCGCCGACCGCAAGGTCACCGAACTCAGGTGCATTCCGCTCCCATCCAACAGCATGACATCCTGACCAGTGACCGTAGGGAGCCGCATCAATTTCGAGCGCCATGCGGATGCCATCACCGGTATTGAAGCGGCTGCCGCGCACTTTCGCCAGGTCCCAGCCGGGGCCAAGATAGCGACAGCGCCATTCCCGGTTCGCCTCAAACCCGCCGCTGGCCAGCACCACGGCCCTGGCACGAATGTCATGAGCCCGACCGTCACGCTTCACCCGAACACCGTGAACACCCGCCTCATCGGCCAGCAAAGATGTGGCCCGGGTGCCGTAGGAAATCTGGATGCCAGCCTTGTTCGCAGCCGTTGTCAAAGCTTCGACCAGCCCCGGTCCACCACCCCAGGTTTCCACCGTCAACCCGCCCCAAAACGTGAAGCGACCGTCGACCTTGAAGGCCTGCCGGCCCCAGATGGGTTGGAATCGCACTCCCTTATCGCGCATCCACAACAACGTGCCGCGGCTCTGGCGCACCAGAATTTCCACGAGTTCGGGATCGCAACGGTATTCCGTCACACGGCCCATATCATCAAAAAACTGTTCTTCCGTGTAGGTGCCGAAGTCAGTTTGCGCCACCTCTCCACCCGTCAGGTCGGGCATCAGGGCGCGCAGGTCATCGACGCCGTCATAGACGCAACGAATTGCTCCGGCCGTGAAGCGACTGTTGCCTCCAGCCTCATCAAGGGGCGCGCGCTCAAGCACAAGAACCGTTGCCCCTTCATCGCGCGCAGCAAGTGCTGCACAAAAAGCAGCATTGCCTGCACCAACTACGACAACATCGACTTCTGGCGGCAAATCGTTTTGCTGATTCATGCGCCCCTCAAGGCGTTAAAAAGAATGTGCTGGTTTCCACAATTCGCGCATTCAGTTCTGCCGCGTCAACGCCAGCCAGATGCCCCCGCCAATCAGGCAGGTGCCCGAAATACGCTCTACAAGGCGCAGGTTTCGCCGCGACAACCAGCCTCCAGCCTTACCTGACAGCACCGCATAGGCGCCATCGAGAAAAGACGCGATAATCATGAAAGTAACCCCCAGAATCAGGATCTGCGTCAGCGCATTTCCATCCCTGTCCAGAAACTGCGGAAAAAAGGCGCTGAAGAACAAGAACAGTTTCGGGTTTGACAAAAGCACCACAAATCCCTGCCAGAAGTGGCCGCTCCGTGTCGGCTTGCTTTCCTCAGCATCTGCAAGACTGCCGTTGGATCGCCAGAGCTTGATGCCCAGCCAGACAAGATAGGCCGCCCCGACGATACGGATGTAATCAAACGCCGTGCCGAGATACTGCATTGCGGTTTCCAGACCCAGGGCAAGCAGCAACACCACAATCACAAGGCCACACTGGGTTCCAGCGACATTCATCAATCCTGCCCGGGCGCCATGGCGCAGACTGTTGGCGATGATGAGTGTAACGGTTGGGCCCGGAACGATGACAATCGCGATACTGGCGGCAATGAAAGCAAGATGAGTAATCGGGTCGACGCCGAACATGATCAGTCCTCAGCAATAAAAAAACGCACCATAATAATGCGTCCACAATCACCAGACTAAGCTACAGAAGGTTGCTCATTGCAAGTCGGGATTCAGGCGCGCTCCAGGATCGTGACCGTACCCACGGCCTCATCGAAACCGATAACCCCACCGCCATTTTCGACAAGAGCAAGACGCGCATCCTTCACCTGCCGAACACCAGCTTCACCGCGCAGCTGTACGATCTGTTCGTAGACCATTGAAACACCACTGGCACCGATCGGATGACCCTTGGAAACAAGACCTCCGGATGTGTTCATGGGGATCTTGCCGCCAAGTTGGGTCTCTCCGTCTTCCACAAAGGCGCCGCCCTTTCCGATTTCGCAAAACCCCATCATCTCCGCTTGATGAATTTCAACGAACGACGTTGCATCATGCACCTCGGCAACATCAATATCGTCTGCTGACACACCGGCGGCGGTATAGGCCTTCTGGGCCGCATAATAAGTCAGCCCGGGCTCATCGAGACTACGGTACTTGCCACCCGCCATCGCTTGGCCCTTCACCTTCACGGCGCGCTCACGCACCTGCGGCGAACACCCTTTGAGATAGTCCTCTGAACAGACAATGAGTGATGCAGCACCGTCACCCATGGGGGCACACATGGAGCGGGTCAGTGGGAACGAAATCTCCCTATCCTGCAGAACCTCTTCCGGCGTCATGCGAAAGCGGTATTGCGCATGTTCATTGTCGGCGCCGAAATTATGCGTCTTCGCTGCAGCAATGGCGAACTGCCGCTGTGTTGTGCCATGAGTTTTCATGTGATGGCACGCCTGCATGGCATATGTATCCATAAACACCGTCCGGTCAGGGCCGGTCTCAAACGGCTTGCCGGCGGCAGCGCCTGCAGCTTCATAATGGCGGCGCCATTCGTCCGCATCGAGTTGGTCGATGCCGCCATTGAAGGCTTCAAACTTGCCTTTTCCAGTCTCAGGATCGAACAACTTCTCTACCCCGAGCACAAGCGCCAGCTCTGCTTCTCCGGACTTTATGTCTTTCACGGCTCCGGCAAGTGCGGTTGTCCCGGTTGCACAGGCATTCTCTACATTGATAATCGGAGCCCTGTCAGGGAACAGCCCGTCACGTACCAGTGGCGTAAAACACACCTGTCCCCTGATGTTGCCCTGGCCATCCGCAAACATGGTGGCATTCCCGAACCAGCAGACATCAATCTCGTGACCGTCCCCGAATTGCGCATCCGCCAGAACGCCTAGATAAGCCTCGCGGGTCATATCTTTGTAGGACTCATTCGGACGCCTGCCAAAATTGCTTGAATAAGCGCCGATGATGTATGCGTTTGCCATGAGAGCCATCCTGTCTGCGTGAACCTTTTCACGCTCTTTATGACGTTGCCGCTGCTGTCTGGCAACGGTTGACCACCCTCCTAACCTTACCGGCGCGTTTACCCTTTTCCAGCCTTTGCGGCTGCATCCATCTTGAATCAATTGCTCCGTACACACACATAAAGGTCACGGTCGTGGCAACAGCGATTCCCGCTCCACACGATTTTAAGATCCAATGCCCCCAATATCGTCAGCGATAAAAGAGAGGGGCGAAGAAGGAATGGAAACATGAACAGAATTTTTCGCCGTTTTGCCTACTGCGTTCCGGTTGTCGCCGCAGCGCTCATTTACACTGCCATCGCCAGCACCGCTTCTGCTGCCGGTGACAATTTTTGCAGAAGCTACGCCACCAGCGCGGTCAATCAGCAAACCCGCAATATGGCTTCAAGCTGCGGATATTCCGGCGTCCGCTGGCACACTTTCTGGAGCCTGCACTACAACTGGTGCCGTGGTGAAGCTAACTGGCGCGCCAATGACGAGCACAATCTCCGGAACAGCCGTCTTGCCGCTTGCGGCGCCTGATCAGCTTTCGAGCAAACCCGTTGAATTCAACGTCCGGATTGCGCCTCTGCAGTCCGGACGTCCCGTTATGCGCCGTTTTCAGCGGACAATTTCTGCAAGGTCAGGAATGAGAGCATAGGGCGCACACCGGGACATGTCCTCTTCCAGAGTGTCCCATTGCAAGGCTTTGAGCTCTTCTGGCCGAAACAATTCCATGACGTTCCGATCGCCCATTTGCGCGACCGGATTGTGGGTTTCCCGGGCCATGGATATTCGATGGCATTGAGCGGGTTCGAGCATGTAGTGCAGGAACGCTTCCGCTGTTTCTGTCGGTCGTTTACGACGGCAAATCGACGTCACTTCGACGAAGGCAATCCCACCGCGACCCCCTAGCGGGGATTTTGTCGGCGTAACGGCCTCGATTTTATAGTGCCCTTGCAGGCGCGCTACCGCAGCTGTGTAGCTCCCGCCGGAAATATAGAACCTGATTTCACCGTCGATCAGGGCCTTGTTGAGAGCATGATGATCGCCGGTAAAGATGCAGGCATCGGATTTCCAGCTGGCATATTTGGCTTTAACGGCTGCAAGTTCAGACGCCATCATGCTCTTGAAGGGATCAAGCCCACAGGCAATTGCGGCATGCATTGCATTGAATTCCGGATAGTCCAGCATACCAAAGCTGCCGCGATGGCCGGGATCATCGGCAAGAAGGAAGCCTTCTGATCGTGCTGTCCCAGCGCTGATCAACTCAGTATTGATTACCAGATTGAACGGCCCGAAACGCTGGCAAATACCAAGAAGAGAGCTTCCATCCGGGCTCCATCCGCAGGAAAAGAACTCATCAAATTGCGGTAGCAGGTGGTCCGCGGTCTCGCCGTAATCTTCCGCAGACAGGGGAACGATCAGGTTTTCCGGATAGAGGATTGAACCGGCGTAGGGGTTGTTGATGTTGATGAGGTCCCATCGATCCTCCTGGCGCACACGCTCGACCGCCTGCATGTCACTTTCAAAACACTCTCCATGTACGATTGCATTGAGACGTTTTTCAAACGGCTCTTTAAACTGCGCCTGCTCATACCCCTGCCAGCACAGAATATTTACGTCACCACCATTCCCCGACATTGCTTTCCTGACCTTCCCGCCATCGGCTATCCGTGGCGGGACTAATATGGCATCTTCTCGGAAACCCACAACACGCAGGAGCTTTGGAGATGTTACGATTCTTTCTGACGACGTGCTTGTTGCTTGGCACGATGCTGATCGACACAACGGTCCCCGCCCTGCAGGCCAATGCACAGGAGGCAATGGAGCGCACAGAATTGCGCCGCACCATGCTGGCCGGCACAGAAAACACGGAGGTGGTTATGGCCCGCCTCGTCATCCAGCCCGGCGCCTTTCTGCCGCGCCACACCCATCCCGGCGATGAATTTGTTTATGTGTTGGACGGCGGCATGATCCAGCCTGAAGGTCAGGATCCGACCACCTTTGAAACAGGCGCCTCACTGCACTTTCCCCGTGACGTGGTTCATGGGGGCTTCACAGTTGTTGGTGACAAGGCAATAACGGTTTTAACAACCCATATTGTGGATGCAGGCGTCCCAATGGTCATACCCGCCGAGTAAACATTGTAGATAAGAACTCGTTCTTACAGGATTGCAGGCCGTGCCCCGGCGCGAGAAATCGTGTATGGGAACGGCAAGTTCCAATTGCCCATTGAGGTCTTTGCCATGCAGTTTCCCATTGATGATGTCCGTGAGGA
The DNA here is from genome assembly GCA_021775795.1 of Hyphomicrobiales bacterium. Lineage (GTDB taxonomy): Bacteria > Pseudomonadota > Alphaproteobacteria > Rhizobiales > JAJFHB01 > JAJFHB01. The sequence goes on from JAJFHB010000289.1 coordinate 6,929, forward strand.
TTTTCCTGCCCTGTCGCTTACCGATAATGGCCGGGCGCGCATCTACTTCGACAACCCCGCCGGCACCCAGGTTCCGGGAAGCGTTGTCGATGCCATCTCTCATTGCATGATCCATGCAAACGCCAATCTGGGTGGACATTTTCCCACCACTCTCGCAGCAGAGCGCATCACCGTTGCAGCCCATGAAGCCATGGCAGATTACCTGGGCACCGATGACCCTGGTGAAATCATCATCGGTGCAAACATGACAACTCTGACCTTTCATCTGTCGCGCAGCATCTGCCGGGATTTCAAACCCGGGGATGAGATCATCGTCACGTCAATGGATCACGAAGGTGACGTCGCGCCCTGGCTTGAAATTGCCAAGGACAAAGACCTGACGATACGCTGGGCAAAGTTCGACGAAGAAAGCTGGCAGTTGGAGCCCTCAGCCCTGGAAGCGCTTCTGAACGACAAAACAAAACTCGTTGCCCTGACCTATGCGAGCAACCTCACCGGCTCCATCAACGACATCAAAGCCCTCACACATCTGGCCAAGGATGCCGGCGCGATGGTCTTCGTGGACGCCGTTCAGATGGCGCCCCACGGGCTGGTTTCTGTGCAGGAACTTGGCTGTGATTTTCTACTCTGCTCGTCCTACAAGTTTTTCGGCCCCCACCTCGGTGTCGCCTGGGGCAGACGGGAAACTCTCGAGCAGATTTACGGCTACAAATGCCGATGTGTCGGAGAGACGTTGCCGGATAAATTCGAGACCGGAACGCCGCAGATCGAATTGCTGGCAGGCCTGGAAGCAACCGTCGACTATATTGCTGCTTTGGGCAGCCGGGTTGGTGCGACAGGCAGCAGGCGCAATCTGATCGAAGCGGGCTTTGGGGCTGCGCAGGCCTATGAAGAGAAGCTGACCCGCCAGTTAATCGATGGCCTTCAGAAGATCGAGGGCA
>JAJFHB010000290.1 GCA_021775795.1 Hyphomicrobiales bacterium
TCTTTTGGCGTAACAGTTCGCGGAAACTCCGGCCCTTGTTGATCAGCATGTAGACCCATTGATTGCCGTCGCCAAAACTCTGGGCGCTATCGACTTTGCGTAGTCCTAATGCATTTTCTGCCGCTGCCTGTTGCTCCAATCTCTCCCGTACTTTCGCTGTTGTCTCTTTGGGTATAGCGTCTTCGATTACGCAATAGCCAAAGGTGTCAAGATCAGCCGCCAGACGCGAACGGTCACGCGTGGCGCAGGGAAGGTCATCGGCATTCCAGGATGGCATCAGCTACAACCTTTCGAAATCAGCCCTCGTTGCGATGATCGTAGATGGGGCCAAAGCTGAAGGTCAAGGCGGAAGGCTGCTTCGGCAGAACGGCCTTGGTTGCATTGAACGTGCTGGTGCGGAATAATCCTTAAACTTTAGCAGGATACGCCATCAACCACACGGTGGCGAAGAGAGGAGCCAAACACATGGAAACTCTGGTAGTGCCCGCAGGCGAGGGACATGCTTTTGCCGTGAGTGAGGGGCAGAAAGTTCGTGTCATCACTCCCAAAGGCCAGCAGTCAGCAGACTTTTTTGCGTGCAGCGCTGGAGACACTTCCGAGTGGCTGTCGCCGCCGCACACATGGATGCCCACGCGATCACTGCATCCGCGGGTAGGGGATGTTTTTCTCAGCAACCTGCGCCGACCAATGCTTGAGTTTCTGGAAGATGGTGCCGATGGACTTCACGACTTCATCATCGCGCCTTGTGACGCAATCCGGTACCGGCAGTTCGGCGTTGAGGGCCATCACCGGAGCTGTGCGGAAAATCTCGTGGTCGCCATGCGCGAGTTGGGCCATGAAATCACCGCGGGCCCGTTGGCGGTAAACTTCTTTACCAACACGGTTGTTGAAGACGGCTTTATCTTCAGCACGCCGGCATCACCGGTGGTTAAACCTGGTGGCTACGTATTGTTGCAAGCTTGCATGGATCTGACCTGCGTTGTGTCCTCATGTCCCTATGATCTTGAGGGTCCGGGCTGGGCCATTAACGCACCGGGTGGGCCAACAGAAATTCACGTGGAACTGCTGTGATCTTGGCCGCAGAAAGTATGATGCCGCGCCTCGATGTCCTCTTGGAAATCAATGACGCGGCATCAGAATAGAAGGCAAGAACTTGTATCAGCCTCGCCAGGTGTCAGAGCTATGCGGCTTTGCTCGAGGTTTCCCGAACTGTGCGCGTTGCACCTTCAATCTGGTTTGTGGATTCGGAAATCTCTGCGACGCTAAGAGTTATGCGTTCCACATTCTGCGCTGCGGTCTGCATGTTGCCGGAGATTTCTTGTGTCACAACCGCCTGTTCCTCAACTGCCGTGGCAATTGAAGTGGAAATGTTGTTGATGTTGTCAATTGTGGTTGAGATGGAGCGGATTGCACCGACGACCTCTTCAGTCGTGGATTGAACGTTTCCGATCTGGGCTCCGATTTCTTCCGTCGCCTTCGCTGTCTGATTTGCCAGCGATTTCACTTCGTTCGCAACAACCGCAAAACCCTTGCCGGACTCACCTGCGCGTGCGGCCTCGATTGTGGCATTCAGAGCGAGCAGGTTGGTCTGCTCGGCGATGCTGGAGATCAACTCGACGACTTCACCGATGTTCTGTGTCATCTCTGACAGACCGGTGATGACCTGGTTGGCGCCATCCGCCTCTTTCACGGCTTCAGTGGTTGTATCAAGCGCCTGATTTACCTGGCGCGAAATCTCGCCGATCGAAGATGACAGTTCTTCTGCACCGGATGCGACGGCCTGCACGTTTGTGGACGTTGTGTTTGCGGCATCGGTCGCGCCAGCGGCTTGTTGCGTGGCATTCTCCACAATCACGCCGATCTGGTCGAGCTGCTGGCTGATTTCGCCCTGTGCCTCGAGCCTGCGTTGCCTCTCCGCTACGGTCGCGGAAATGTCCGTGGCGTACTTCACAACTTTGAATGGCTTGCCGTTCATGTCGCGGATCGGGTTGTAGGTGGCTTGAATCCACACTTCCGTGCCGCCCTTGCCAACGCGCTTGAACTCGTTCGATTGAAATTCGCCGTCCCTCAGGCTGGCCCAAAAGGCAGTGTATTCTGCTCCGCCCCGCTCTGCGGGGTCAACGAACATTGAGTGGTGCTGGCCGACGATCTCATTGAGCTGGTAGCCAAGCGCACCGAGGAAGTTTTCATTGGCTTTAATGATTGTGCCATCAAGCTCAAATTCAATTACAGCTTGTGAGAGGCCGATGGCTTCCAGCTGACCCTCGTAGTCTGCATTCTGCAGTTTTGCTGCTGTGACATCTGTCGCAAACTTGACGACTTTCGAAACACTGCCGTTGCGATTGAGGACCGGATTGTAAGAAGCCTGGATCCAGACTTCCGTGTGGTTCTTGCCAAAGCGCTTGTACTCAGCTTGCTGAAACTCGCCCCGTCCCAAGCTGGCCCAAAATTCTGCGTATTCGGGTGAGTTGGCATATGCCGGATCAACGAACATTGAATGATGCTTCCCAGCGATTTCATCCAACTGGTAGCCCATGGCGCCCAGGAAATTCTCGTTGGCCGTTATGATTGTGCCATCCGGCTTGAATTCGATGACCGCCTGAGATCTCATCAGCGCCTCGAGCGTGTTGGCTGCGTCCGTTCTTCCAATTCCCAGCATTTTGCCTCATTAAATTCTTTAAAGTAGCAAACGATTGATCCGTCTCGCCCCAAAGGCTGACCATCGACTCACGGGGAATGTACGGAAAAGTTACTTAACTTGCGGTTAAGTGTGTTGAGCGTTGGCGAGTATGCTACTGGGCCCATTTCCAACCGGTTTGAAAGCGGGCACATTGTGATTTTGCCGTTGTGTTTGAACGCGTTACGGTGCTGCGAAGGTCACAGATTCAGCACCGAACGATACACCTTGCGGGAACGCGAATGCATGTCTGACAATTGCTGGGATGCCATTATCGTCGGGCAGGGAATAGCTGGAACCACCCTGGCCTGGAATTTGATTGAGGCGGGACAGCGGGTTCTGGTTCTTGATGTTTGCGAGCCGATTACTTCTTCGAAGATTGCTGCAGGGTTGATCACGCCGATTACCGGCCAGAGGCTGGCGCTTAGTTGGCGTGGTGATGAGTTTCTTCCTGTGGCAACCGCCTTTTACCGACGGCTGGAAGAGCGATTGGGGCAATCGTTCTTCCATGACCGGACTGCCTTGCGGCTCTTTCTATCGGCGGCAGAAAGTGAAAACTGGTCACGGCGTTGCCTACGACCAGAATTTCAGATGCACCTCATAACGCCACAGCCATCGCCGCTGCTT
>JAJFHB010000030.1 GCA_021775795.1 Hyphomicrobiales bacterium
TGATCGCGTGAAACCGGCGGAGATATCCAAATCACTGGCGGATGCCGGCATCTTTGTTTGGGACGGTCACAACTATGCCATCGGCATTGTCGACCAGCTTGCTATTGCGAAAAACGAAGGCGTGTTGCGCATAGGCCTGGCCCATTACAATACGGAAGCAGAGGTCGCTACAGCAGTAACGGCGGTTGCTGCATCTGTTGCAAGCTAGAACCTGGGCATTCATCGCGGCTCGCAGATCGCAATCACGTTTGTCCGCCGGAGTAATGGATACCGGCCGGGCGCCGGTGAAGACCCCCTGTTGACCCTGCAATCTGGACCCATGAAAGAAAGGTAACCGATGAACTGGAATGTATATCTGTCTGGCGAGATCCACACCGACTGGCGTGACGAGATCGAGGCCGGCACAAAGTTGGCCGAACTTCCGGTTTCCTTTTCAGCACCGATCACCAACCATCCCGCATCAGATGATTGTGGCGTTGCCATAATGGGAGCTGAACCGAACAAGTTCTGGCATGACAGCAAGGGCGCAAACCTGAACGCCATACGCACGCGCACCCTGATTGAACAGGCTGACGTGGTTGTTGTGCGTTTCGGCGACAAGTACAAACAGTGGAACGCCGCCTTCGATGCGGGCTATGCAGCAGCTCTGGGGAAAGCGATCATCGTCATGCACGGACCGGATCACCAGCATGCCCTGAAAGAAGTCGATGCAGCCGCCCTTGCCGTAACCGAAACCCCGGCACAGGTCGTTTCCATTCTGCGGTATGTGGTCAACGGAGAGCTTGAAGGCTATTGAGGCCTAAACTCCGCGGCGCAGCGAGGTTTTCATCCAGGCTTATAGCCAGTTCTGAAAACCTTCAGGGGCGAGAAGGCAGTGGCCGATGGCTCCAGCGGCCCGGCTCATTTTCATTCTCTCGCAGATGAACCATGCCGCCTTCAATCTGGAGCAGCGCCGGCAGGTAATTGAATGCTCCCTTCCGGGACAGATCAAGCAGAGGGCATCTGGCAAGCGTCAGCATGTCGATAACGCTGTCGACAAGTACCCTTTCGGGATCTGGCACATCGACCGCGTTTTCTGGCTCCACATCCATGTAGACAACACTTCCCGTGCCCGCTTCCGGCAACCACTGCTCACGATGAAATACGTGCTTTGATTTGGCTTCAAACAGGTCCCACATCTCAGGTGCATCCGTACACAGCAAAATTCTGTAAGCATCAGAATGAAAATAGACGCGCGCCCAGATGTCCAAACGCTTCAACAGAGCATCCACATAGGCTTCGACATCGCGGATCACTCGTCCCTTGGCGACAAAGTCGCCCTGTTCACCATTTCCATGCCTGACATGAACACCAACGACGTTCCGGCCATCAATTTCCTCTTTCGCGAAGGCGTCAGAAGTTTCGCGAATAGGCTCAACAAAGGAAAGGTCTTCAAAGAAGCCGCGAACCAGTTCACGGGAATGTCCGTTCCAGTGATCTCTCCAGGCAAACGAACACATCTCGCGGGCGCCCCATAGAAACACATGCTCCGCAAACGGATCCGGGATACTCCCTTCAACAATGTCATTGAGGGCCGGCGCAATGACCGACCCGACATTGTCCCGGATCACCTGATAATGATCATTGGCAGTGCTGTTGTTCCAGTCAGACCACAAATACTCGGGATACCGCGTTGGGTCAGTTGCAAGCAGCGCTTCATGTGCATCATCGACGGCGACCACATCAACTTTCAATCGCCGTTCACCGACACTTTCAATGACATTCTCAAAGATGTTGGCCCCGGGATCGAACCCCCAGTATCCAGCCTCTCGCCAGTCCACCACCAACTGGCGATCTGTTGCTGCCGCATATAGCGCAGCGCCACCCAACTCCCGGAACATGTGACCAAGACCAAATGACGATTTGTGAATGAAATAGCGTTGGGCCGGCATGAATCAGTTGGTTTCTTGCGTGATCATTTGAGGAAGTTGATTTATCAGCACAAAGACAAAAACTCTGTTTTGGCGTTCCAGATCACGCCGCCTGCTGCCCTGTAAGCTGGCGCAGAGCCGATGCGTAATTGTCAACACCCTGCGCTCCGCTCAATAGATGGCGTTGGTTAAAAATCACGGCAGGAACACCCTGAATACCTTGTGACGTCCAGAACTGCTCCTGCTGGCGGACCTCCTGAGCGTACCGGGCATCTTCCAGGACTGCCCGAGCTTCGCCGCCGTCAAGCCCGACAGTTTCCGCCGCCTCTGACAGAACCTCCAGGTCATGAACATTGCGTCCGTTCGTGAAAAAGGCGCTGAACAATTCAATCTTCAAGGCGTGCTGGTGACCACTTTCGCTGGCCCAATGAAGGAGCTGGTGCGCTTTGAATGTATTGTACATCCTCATGTCGTCGGCATAATTGAACGTAAAGCCCAACTCAGTTCCCAGCGCCTTCAAACGCTCACGGGCGACGACACTATCTTCGGGCGAAGTTCCGTATTTGGCCGCGATATGTTCGCGAAGGTTCTCGCCTTCATCTACCATTTGCGGGTTCAGCTCGAAGGGTTGCCAGACAATTTGGGCCTTAACACCGGTCAGTTCCAGCGCTTGCTCAAGTTGCTTGTAGCCAATGATGCACCAGGGACAGACCACGTCGGAGACAATATCGATTCTGAGTTCTGTCGTCGTTTTCTCGTTCATTGTACATCCTGTGTCTCTGTGAATTGACCGATTATTGCCTTCAGCCTCAAGCTATTTGAAAATGCCAAAGTCATGGGGTGATGGCAGGAGGCCATTCGCCCGACATGTATCGTTTTTTTCCCGGTTACAGCCCTGCTGACACTTCGCCAATCGCCTCTGCTACAGCAGAGATGACAATATCGACTTCCTCCCGGGTGATGCAAAGCGGCGGTGCAAAGCCCAGAATATCTCCTTGGGGCATGGCGCGGGCAATGACGTTTTTCTTGAGAAGGGCCGCCGCCACTGCAGGGCCAACTTTCTTCGAGGGATCAAACAGCGTCCCTTTTTCTTTGTCTTCCACAAATTCGACGGCAGCCAGGAGGCCTTCACCCCGGACCTCACCGACAATTGGGTGATCACCCAGCTTGTTGACCAGTTCAGCGTTGAAATAGGCGCCGGTGTCACGGGCGTTGGTTACAAGGCCCAGATCGTCGACCAGCTTCAGATTGGCAACGCCGGCCGCTGCCCCGATCGGATGCGCCGAATAGGTCCAGCCGTGACCAATGGGGCCCAGCTCATCCGTACCCTGTTCGAGAACATTCCAGAAATCGGCGGATACAATCGAACCGGACAGTGGCGCATATGCCGACGTCAGGCCCTTTGCGATGGTGATGATGTCAGGCCGGATGCCATAATGTTCGGAACCGAACATAGAACCAAGACGGCCAAACCCGGTAACCACTTCGTCTGCGATCAGCAGGATGTCATATTTTTCGAGAACAGCCTGGATAGCGTCCCAGTAACCCGCCGGCGGCGGCACGATACCACCCGTGCCAAGCACCGGCTCACCGATGAAGGCGGCGATTGTATCGGGGCCTTCGCTTTCAATCAGCTTTTCGAGGGCCAAAGCACAGTCGGCGGAAAATTCTTCCTCGCTCATCGCCCGGTCTTTTCGGCGGAAGTAATAGGGCGCTTCGGTGTGAATGACCTGAGCAAGAGGAAGATCGAACTTGTTGTGGAACAGTTCGAGACCGGTGAGCGAACCGGTCATCAGGCCTGAGCCATGGTACCCTCTCCAGCGTGATATGATCTTTTTCTTCTGCGGCCGCCCGCGCACATTGTTGTAGTACCAGACCAGTTTGACGTTTGTTTCATTCGCGTCAGACCCTGACTGGCCAAAATAAACCCGGCTCATATTGTCAGGCGCCCGGTCCACAATCATCTTTGCCAGCGTGATGGAAGCTTCCGTACCGTGCCCCACATAGGAATGATAGTAGGCCAGTTCGTGCGCCTGCTGTGAGATGGCATCAGCAATTTCTGTCCGGCCGTAACCAACATTTACACAATAAAGTCCTGCGAATGCATCCAGCAGGCGGTTGCCGTCACGGTCGCGGATGTAGACGCCTTCTCCCCCCGTGATGACCCGGTTTGGCAGCTCACCACGCGCAAACTGGGCAAGATGAGTTGAAGAGTGAAAAAAGTGATCCCGGTCCCAGGCGTCGAGTTGATTGTTCTTGAGCATGCGGCTTGTTCTTTCGGTTCAATGGGGAAATGCAGCGTTTGAATGTCTGTTGATTGATTTGATGCACACACCGTGCCGTCAATCAACCACCATCAGTTTACGGGGGACGTTGCAGAGGCGCTCACCACCTCGGTCAGTCACCACAATGGATTCGGAAATAGCAGCGCCAAAATCATCCAGCCACACGCCGGACTGAAAGTGGAAACACATTCCTGAACACAAAATCGTTTCGTCACCGACCCGTAGGCTTGCGGTGCGCTCACCCCAATCTGGTGGAAAATTGAGACCGATAGAGTAGCCCACCCGGCTGTCCTTGGCATAGCCGTTGCGTTTGAGAACACCCTGCCAAAGGGCTTCCACTTCAGCACAGGTGACACCGGGCTTTGCAGCTTCAATCGCCAGATCACCCCCTTCGACAATGACATCAGCGAGACGCGCCATCTCTTCTGGAGGCGGGCCGATATGGGCGGTTCTCGTCAGCGGCGCATGGTAGTGTCTTCGGGCCGATCCCAGCTCCATGACAACAAGGCCTTCGTCCGGCAGCGGTTCATCTGTCCAGGTCAGGTGAGGCGTGCTTGTGCCTTCGCCCACCTGAATGAGAGGGCAAAGGCTTGTGTAGTCACCGAAAGCACCATCCATCCCGGCAATCTGGTCATGGTAAACATCCGCAATGACATGGTGTTGAGGCAGCCCCGGCGCCAGTTTCGCCAGCGCCTGGGACATCACCTTGGTGGTCAGGTCGCCTGCCTCTCGCATGTAGGCAAGTTCAGCTTCCGATTTGACAAGCCGCGCCCAGTTCACAAGCTCCCTGTTGTCCGTTATCGAACAATTCGGCAGCCCCTGAACCAGATGCTGATGAGCCCGTGCGGTGTAATAGTGGGCGTCGAAGTCAACGCCGACCCGCGCCGAACCCCACCCGCGTGAGACGACAAGCGTACACAATTCATCGAACGGATGCTCGACCGGGTGATGCACCAACGGCTCTGAAAAGGCGATAATGTTATCGGCCGGCAGGTCGGTCGTTATGTGGGCCGACTTTGCATCCTGAGCGCGCCCGAACCAGAGCGGGGACACCTCGTCCAGATGCACGAGCACAGCCTGAGGCGTGTAAAAGGACCAGCCATCGAACCCCGTCAACCAGCACATGTTGGCAGGATCCTGGCAAATAAGAAGGTCGAAGCCGGCGCTCAGCATGCGCTGCTTGACGTCCGCAACGCGGGCCTCGAACTCTTCCGGACCGAAAGCCTTTTCAAATCCCATTTGGCCCTTCCTTCAGGCAGTTGTGCATTTGAGTGATGCTCTTGGTGTCGGCCGCCGATTACGCACAGCGAAGGGAGCACCACTCAGTTCAAACTCAACAGCTTCGGACAGGCTGCGATTGGGCAAAAATATACACCAAAGCGGTGGGCCTGATCACCCAGAATGCGATATGCTCACCCTTGCTTCGTCTGGATGAGAAAAATTTGGAGACTACTTCGTCGTGACCTCGTCCTCGCCCTCCAGCCACCATGAGATCGTGATTGTAGGCGGCGGTGTCGCTGGAGCGAGTGCGGCTTACCACCTGTCCAAACTCGGCAAAACCGACATTGCGTTGATTGAGCGCCACCAGCTGACGTCGGGGACAACCTGGCACGCAGCCGGGCTGATCATGCAGCTGCGCTCAAGCCACTCCCTCACAGCACTCGCAAAATACAACGTCGAACTCTATGCAAATCTCGAAGCGGAGACCGGCCAGGCTACCGGCTTCAAGCAAAACGGCACACTTGGCGTGGCGCGAAGCAAAGATCGTCTGTTTGAAGCCAAGCGTCTTGCATCGATTGCCAAGAGTTTCGACATCGAAGCCCACATCATCACGCCCTTAGAGGCGCGCAGGCTTTACCCGGCCATGGATACCTCGATCATCGAAGGGGCGATCTACATTCCAGACGATGGCCAGACCAATCCCGTCGACACAACCATGTCGCTGATTGCCGGTGCGCGGCAACGCGGCGTGAAAGTCTTTGAAAACACGCCTGCAAACAACCTCATGCGCCTGTCCAACGGGCACTTCCGGATCGAAACGCCCGAGAGCACGATTGAGTGTGAAAAACTTGTGCTCGCCTGTGGCCTTTGGACACGCGATCTGGCTGCCAAGCTTGGTGTTCGGGTGCCGCTCTATCCCTGCGAGCACTTCTATGTGGTGACAGAGCCGTTGGACTTCGTGACGCCAAACCTGCCTGTTCTTCGCGACACGGACGGTCATGTTTATGTGAAGGAGGATGCCGGCAAGCTTCTCGTCGGCGCTTTCGAACCTGAGGGCAAACCGCTGCCCATGGAGAAGCTGCCCAAAGACACGCCGTTCATTGAACTGCCCGAAGACTGGGAACATTTCGAGCTTCCCTTCTCCAAGGCCATGGAAATCCTGCCCGGCCTTGAAACAGCCGGCATCGCCAAGTTCTTCAACGGACCAGAAAGTTTCACGCCAGACCTCCTGTTCATGCTCGGAGAGGTTCCAGGCATGCCCAACTGTTTTGTCTCTGCTGGCTATAATTCCGAGGGTATCGAGTTTGGCGCCGGGGCTGGCCGCGCCCTTGCTGAATGGATCGTTGAAGGCGAACCAACCCTGGATCTGTCACATGTCGATGTGGCCCGGTTCCACCCCTTCCAGATCAACCGCAACTACCTTCATGACCGGGTTCGTGAAGTTTTGGGTCAGCACTACAAGATGGACTGGCCGCATCAACAACCAGCGTCCGCACGCGGCGTGAGACGCAGCGTCGTGCACGACAAATGGGCGTCACTCAACGCCAGTTTTGGAGAGGGTATGGGCTGGGAGCGGCCCATGTGGTTCGCACCCCCTGGCGGCTCGACGGAAAACGTCTATTCCCACTCCCGGCCAAACTGGTTCGCCCACACTGCACAAGAGTGCCGCGCTGCACGAGAAGACGTCGTCATCCTTGATCAAAGCTCCTTCGGCAAACACTTGATACAGGGGCGCGATGCCTGTGATTGCCTGCAGTACATGTGTGCCGGAGACATCAACGTGCCGGTCGGCAAACTTGTTTACACCCACATGCTGAACAATCGGGGCGGCATTGAAACGGACATCACGGTCAATCGCCTCTCGGAGACACAGTTCCTGGTTATCTCTTCGGCCACCATTCAGCCCCGCGACAAATCATGGATCGAGCGCCACCTGGATGCAGAGCGGCATGTATTCCTGAGCGATGTAACGAGCAATTATGCAGTGCTTTCCCTTCAGGGACCCAGATCGCGAGACCTGCTTTGCACAGTGAGTGATGCGGATTTCAGCAATGAGGCGTTCCCTTTCGCAACCTCCCGGGAAATAGACATCGGCTATGCACGGGTTATCGCTAACCGGTTGACCTACGTGGGAGAGCTTGGCTGGGAGCTGCATATCCCTTGTGAATTCGCGCAGCATGTTTGCGACGTCTTACTGGGCGCCGGCGAGGCCTTTAACCTCAAACCGGCCGGTTATCATGCGCTTGAACATCTGCGATCCGAGCGTGCCTACCGTGAATACGAACTGGACCTGACGCCGGAAGACACGCCACTGGAAGCCGGTCTGGGGTTCACCGTAAAACTCGACAAGCCCGGCGGCTTTACCGGCCGCGATGCTCTGCTCAGACAAAAGAATGCAGGGCCCCTGACAAAGCGGCTGGTGATGTTCAAGTTGAAGGACCCGGAACCGGTACTGTTTCACGAAGAGCTCATCTACTTGAACGGAGAGATTGTGGGCTATGTCAGTTCGGGCGCCTATGGTTTCACCCTCGGCGCATCGGTCGGGATGGGCTACGTAAACCATGCGGAGGGTGTAACGAAGGCCTTGATCGCGGCAGGCGACTGGGAAATCGAGATTGCCTGTGAGCGATACCCCGCTGAAGCCTCAATGAACGCCTTCTATGATCCGCATGGGACGCGGGTAAAAAGTTGAAACTGCAGGGCCCACAACGACAATGCGGGTTAAAGTATCCGGACAACTACAACGGCAAGGGTCAGGGCAATGGAGAAACTAAACCGTCAAACCCTCAAGGGTCTCACAAGGGAACTCGCCTCTCACTCCTGGCGCGAGGAAGAAATCGATGAATTGGTGGAACCGAAACTCGGCATTATTACCGGCTTTCAGGATCTGCTGAACGAACTGGAGATCTTGCGCAAGACGGATCTGGGTTTCACGGCTCCAGCACAGGGGGTGCAACGCCTGGACTCCGATAAATGACGGACGCGAGAAATGACGGACGCGAGCCTTGCGTTTGAGCCGATTTGAGCATCGCATGATTTCAACGCAACACGGCAAAATGGCATTCTAAAAAGACAAGCACGGTGGCAATGAAATTTGCTACCCGTTGCCGTTTGACGAAACTACCGCCACCGCCTCACTCGGTAATCATATGTGCTACACGGCGATACTCACTCGGCGCCATCCCAACATTTCTGCAGAAGAAGCGAGTGAACGCACTGTGCGACGAAAACCCAAGGTCGTAACTAAGATCTATCACGGTCGATTCGGTGTTCACCAAACGGTCGATCGCCCGTTCCATACGCATCATATTGAGAAACAGATTGGGAGTGATACCCGTCTGCCTGCGAAACAGCTTGAAAAAATGCGGTCGCGACAGACCGGAGGCCCTCGCCACCTCTTTCAGCGTGAACTCTTCACCCAAATTTTCGCTCAAGATACGGATTGAGTTGCGAATGCGATAGTCATTTAGCTGGATGTGTTGCTTACCAACAGTGGCTCTCATGTCCTGCCGCTGGAAGGTCTGGTCAAGACATTCTTGAGCTAGCTCATAAACATATCCATCAAACAATTCCGCCGAGCAGAAATCCAGAAGCAGCATCACCACCTTAGAGATGGAGCGGTGAATTACATCGGTGATTTCGACCTCGTTACGACCAAAATGAAACGCATACTTTTCATGCTGGGCAGCTTCGAGGAACCAGCTCTGATTGATGTAGAGCACAAGAAATAGGGCGCTGTCCTCCTCCGCCGGGATGAAATCATGAGGTTCCCAGGGATTGATCGCACAGCCGCTACCATGTGAAACTTGATATCGCCTGTTACTGATATTCTGAACCCCGGGCGCCCCTTCCACGAGAAACGTCAGATGCCCTTGACGGTGAGCGTGCGTCGTCATCGTGCTGTTCATTTGATACAGGCACGCCCGCCCGAACTTCCCATGACAGATCGAGATAGCCGTGTTCATGCTCGTCTCCCACAGCTAACCACTCCTGCATCCAAGCGGTTCCGCTATCTGCAACATTTCGCCAAGAATTCGGTGACTTGGCGAACCTGCAACAAATACATAGCCGGTACCACCTATGCTTCCACACTGGCAAAAATATAGCCGTGCATGATGCATGGTCATCAACGCCGCAGTTGTAGTTTACACCGCGGTTCACAAGTGTATCAACATCTCGCAAACCCTGCTGGTTAAACAGTCAACAAGCTACCCGACGAAGCGAAAACAACTCAGACAACGTGATCACCGCGGCGGAAAGCACTAATCACATTGTCGCGTAGTATGCGGTTTGTAATTTCCTCGCCCAAGCGCGTGGCAAGCTTCGCCTCAAAATAGCGATACACATATCCATTGTCGCGATCATATTGCCACGCTGGTGGATGAATGTATGCTGCCGCATCTGCCGAAACTAGGACTCGATCCGAGTGCCCTGCTTTCACGACACTCTCAATGCGATCCAACATCGATTCATCGTCGGTGGGACCATTGAAGAAGGGGTCTGAATTGGCACTGATGGCATCAAACTGAACCATAGCGCCCTCGTCTACCATCTTAAGGTGTTCATCACTTGCAGATGGCTGCGCATGTCCCCAAACGAATCGGTCAAGCTTGAACCCCTCGGATTGCAGAACCGAAACAACTGACCAAGCAGTAGGTGCCTGGGGGCTATGCAGTGTAATGGTGCAACCCGTTTCATTTGCGGCAATCGCTGCGGCGCGGTGAAAATCGCTTTCTTGCTCGGTCGTGCCAGTTTCAGTGGTGGAAATCTTGATCCAACCTGCCCTTATTGCTGTTCCGTCGATTCCCATTGTCAACTCACGAATGAAATGATCCGCAATTCCATTGACGGGCAGATCAGCCAACGCCGGTGGAACGAGGCCTTTGTATATTCCGGTTGAACTTACAATGTTGACACCCGTTTGGCGCGCAACATGGCGAAGCATCATTACATTTCTGCCAATCCCAATATTGGTCCAGTCAATGAACAAGTTAACGTCTTGAGCCGCCAACTCTTCTGCCATCGTAACACTTGCACCGGTTACGGCTTGCCAATCGACATTCATGTAGTTGGCGTCACTCGGCCCGTGGAAATCAGCATAGAAATGCTCGTGGGCCAACGCTTTCTTGATTGTCGACCCCATCACAGGGCCGGTCACAGTTTCAAGCACTATGTCATCGACACCAGAAGCGAGTGCACCTGAATATTTCAATGGTCCGGCCGCCATTAGCGCACCTGCTGCAAGCCCAGTCTTCAGAAAATTACGCCGGCTTGTGCTCATTGGGTCAGGTATCAGCATCCTCGTCGTCTCCTAAATAGGTTTTTGTGTAGAACCGCTAAAGTGACGGCCCTCCCCTAACGCCATCCACTGCACATTCTCCACAAGAGAGAACCGCCAGTGCTCGAAGCATCGGTGAGTTAATCAACGCTCCAAGAACAGTCCTTGCCCTGCAGTTGACTGTCTTAACCTCAAGTCTCTTTTTCGCTTAGTGCGCGCGGTCACATACTGTTATCGATGCGCTCCACGTCTCAGAGCATGTAATTTCACAACCGATTGTTTTTATCAGCATGGAGCAAAAATGACTTCGCGCAATTGGCCCTGACACGACACATCACACACTCCAGTGCGCTAGTGTTCCCGGTAAAGTATCAGCCACACTCAAACATGATGGATTAGCATTATGGAAAAACTAAACCGTCAAACCCTCAAGGGTCTCACAAGGGAGCTCGCCTCTCACTCCTGGCGCGAAGAAGAAATCGATGAATTGGTGGAACCGAAACTCGGCATTATTACCGGCTTTCAGGATCTGCTGAACGAACTGGAGATTATGCGCAAGACGGGCCTGGGTTTCACGGCTCCAGCACAGGGGGTGCAACGCCTGGACCCCGATAAATGACGGACGCCAGCCTTGCGTTTGAACCGATATCCTCGCTTCTTCAGAAACTCTCCGAATTCGCCATCTCAAGCACCGAGTTGACGGAGCTTTACCTCGACCGTATCGCCCGCCTCGACGACAAGGCGAAGTCATACATCGAAGTCACCTCGCGCACTGCTGTTGAGGCTGCACGCAAAGCCGATCAGGCGCGCGCAAAGGGTGTTGAGATCGGTGCCCTGTGCGGCATCCCGTTCGCCTCAAAAGACCTGATAGATATTGCCGGTGTCAGAACAACGGCGGGCTCCCGCGTCCTGCATGACAATGTTGCAGAAACCAACGCCCATCTGATTGACCGCATGTTCACCAGTGGCGCTGTGAGCCTTGGCAAAACCAATCTGCATGAGTTTGCCTATGGTGCCACCGGTGAAAACCCGGCCTATGGTACGTCGGTAAATGCCCATGACACGACCCGCCTTGCAGGCGGGTCAAGCAGCGGATCCGCCGCAGCGGTTGCTTTTGGACTGGCGCCTGCGGCTTTTGGCACCGACACGGGCGGCTCGGTTCGTGCACCGGCAGCATTGTCGGGCCTTGTCGGCCTGAAACCAACAATCGGGCGCATTTCGACCCATGGCGTTATCCCCTATTCCTGGACCCTGGATCATATTGGCATAATTGCCCGCACTGTGATGGACGCCGCCCTGCTCCTTGAGGTTACCGCCGGCCATGACCCCCGCGACCCCTCATCTGCAAGCGAACCCGTTGACGCCTATCAAAGTGGTGCCTGCACGGATTTTTCTGATCTCAGAGTGGGTATCCCGCGCACTTTCTACTTCGATCAGTGTGACGAAGAAATTGCCGCAGCAAGTGAACGGGTACTCCGGTTTCTTGAGCAGGCAGGAGCCCGCCTGGTTGATATTGATCTGCCGTCCATGGAACAGGCGCGCACTGTATCCCTGACATTGCAGATGCCGGAGGCTTTGAGTTTTCACTCGCGTTATCTGGAAGAGCGGGGTGATCTCTACGGCGAAGACTTTCGCGCCGGACTGGCCCTTGGGCAGTGCCTTCTCGCAGAACACTATGTTCGGGCCAAACGGGTGCTCGCTCTGTATCGGCAACATACCAACACAGCCTTTACCGAGGTGGATGTCATCGTCACACCGGCAGCCCCCGTAATCGCGCCAAGAATTGGTGATGTCACAATTGAAACCGGAGGTGTAAGCGAAGCGGCGGGGAACGCCATTACGCGCTACACCACATTCTTCAACATGTCCGGACACCCCGCCATCTCAGTTCCAGCAGGCATGCACACATCCGGACTGCCCATGGGAGTTCAGATTGTTGGCCGCTACTTCGAAGAAGCAGCGCTCCTGCGTGTCGCTGCCGCGGTGAATGCTGATCCCGCATTCGCGGTTCCGATCCC
>JAJFHB010000291.1 GCA_021775795.1 Hyphomicrobiales bacterium
GCTTTGCGCGAAATTGCGCCCACGGGATACATGCGGCTTGTGTCGCCATGCCAGCCGTCGACGACGAGGGTGACGTCGATGTTGACGATGTCACCTTCGCGAAGCGGTTTGTCGTTGGGGATGCCGTGACAGACCACATGATTGATCGAAGTGCAGATTGCCTTTGGATAGCCGCGGTAGTTAAGCGGTGCCGGCGATGCATCGTTGTCGAGGGCAAACTCGAGTGCCAGATCGTCCAGATGTGCAGTGGTGACGCCCGGTGCAACATGTTCGCTGAGCATGTCCAGGCATTCAGCCGCAAGCTGACCTGCCTTGCGCATACCTTCAAAGGCTGCGGGGCCATGTAGTTTGATCTGACCGGTGTTGATCTCCGGTGCGAGAGCGGCATCAATGTACGTCATGACAGTCTGTAACCTGGTGTTTCACGCTGCTTCATCAATGAAGGTGCAGATCATACGAGCGGTATTTTCCCGTCGATCTCGATTCCCTCAACCGGATCCAGTTTACAGGAATAGGCGAGCACCTCAACTCCAGCGCGCGTCGCAGTCCTGAAGCACTCGGCATAATATGGATCCATGTCTTCGGCAAGGCCGAAGCGCTGTGCATCGTCGCGCTGTATCAGATAGAACATCACGGCGCGTGAGCCTTCGGATACCATATTGGCAAGTTCGCCGAGATGTTTGGCGCCGCGGGCCGTGACAGAATCGGGAAATTCGGCATATCCCGCCTCACGCATGAGGTGGACGTTCTTCACCTCCACATAGCAGAGAGGCTTGTTGGGATCCTCAAGCAGAATGTCTATGCGGCTGTTTTGCCCGTATTTCACTTCGCGCCGCAGGTTTTCATATCCCAGAAGTTCGCTGACAGCGCCGGCATTGATGGCGTCCGTCACAATGGTGTTGGGATGGCTGGTGTTAATGCCGACCAGTGCCGGTCCGGCTCCAAGATCCACCTGCAGCAATTCCCAGGAGAATTTCAGTTTGCGTTTGGGGTTGTCCGATCGTGAGAGCCAGACGCGGGTTCCCGGATCCTTGAGGCCAAGCATTGAGCCTGGGTTGGCGCAGTGGGCAGTAACCGTTTCACCACTGTCCAGCTTAACATCGGCCATGAAACGCTTGTAGCGCTGTAAAAGCGTGCCGCGCACGAGAGGGGATGGGAACTTCATGGCGGCGAACATATGAGGTCAATGGCTGCACTTCAAGGCAGCGCCGGGTGATGGTCAAACATTTGACGGCCGCGCGTTTCTTGAGGCTTAATTTCTGGCGAAGGCTTCGCTATAAAAGGCCATCACCTGCAACCGCGGGCGAGATGAGCTGGGAAGTTGTGAATGACAAAAGACACTGTGACCGCGGGCGTGCTGCTGATTGGTGATGAATTGCTTTCCGGGCGCACGAAAGACATCAACCTGGGTTTCATCGCCGAAAACCTGACCGAAATGGCCATTGAGCTGCGGGAAGCGCGCATGGTGGCGGATGTGCAGGAAGAAATTGTCGATGCGGTGAATGCGCTGAGAGGCCGGTATGACTATGTCTTCACCACAGGTGGCATTGGCCCAACTCACGACGATATTACAGCAGATTCCATTGCTTTGGCCTTTGGTGTCGAGCTTGAACACAATGCAGAAGCCCTTGCGGACCTGCGCGCGCAATATCACGATGGTGATGTGAACGAGGCACGGATGCGCATGGCAAGAGTGCCGGTTGGCGGCAGCCTTGTGCGTAATCCCTACAGCTGGGCGCCCGGCTTTCGAATGGGCAACGTTTTTGTGCTCGCCGGCATTCCAAAGGTCATGCAGGGCATGTTTGCGGATCTGGCCCCTCAACTTGAACGCGGCAAACCGATTATGTCGAGAACCGTTCAGGCCTTTATCGGCGAGGGCGACCTTGCTGTGGGGCTGGAAGAGATACAGGAACGTTTCCCGACTGTCTCGATTGGCAGCTATCCCTTTCATGAGAATGGCACTTACGGTTCAAACCTCGTTATGCGTTCGAAGGATGAAGCGCTGCTTGGTGTGGCTGAAGCCGAGGTTGCAGCACTTGTGGAGGGGCTTGGACCGCGGCAACCAAGGCTCAGGACCTGAGGTGCCGTTCATTGTCGCGCATTTTTTTCACTCGCCGAACCTAACGCCGGAGCAACATGTAAATGGCTGAACTTCTTCGCCTCTTCGAAACCAAGATCAAACCTGAATGGATTGATGAGTACGGCCACATGAATGTGGCTCACTACATCACCGTTTGTGACTGGGCGAGTTACAGTTACTGGCAACTGATGAACGGCGGGCGCACGATTGAAGAACGCGATGGCCATGAGTATGCAATCCTGGAAACCCACGTTCACTATCAACAGGAAGTGGTGGAAGGTGAACCGGTATATGTGACCACCCAAATGCTGGCCCATGATGACAAGCGTTTCATCATATTTCACCGCATGTACCGGGAAAGCGACAATGCGCTGTCGGCGACCAACGAGGTGAAGGGGCTGGCCTTCAATCTGAATGAGCGGCGGATCGAAACGTTTCTGCCTGACGTTTACGAGCGCATGGCAGCACTTCAGGTTGAACATGATGAACTGGAGCGCCCGCCGGAAGCCGGGGCCGGTATTGTGCTGAAAAAACGATAACTCTCGAGACCGCTCAATCCGGGTTGGACTTCCGTTACCGAGTTGTTTTGGCGCCGGTCAGCACCGGTAACGGCGGACCTTTGAGGGACATGTCCCCAACATTATGGTTGATAGCACAAGCCCATTGCTTGCTCAGGAGAAGTGAGCACGTCATAAACACTGCAGGGTTTGCAAGGGGAAAACACTATGGACGACCGCTA
>JAJFHB010000292.1 GCA_021775795.1 Hyphomicrobiales bacterium
AGGTAACTCTGCAACTTGGCGGCAAGACAGACATGCCGACCATCGGCAGGCAAGGTGAGCCCTTGACGGTTACCGGTAAGGTCCGTGCCATTACGGATGGAGACTTTGAAATTACAGTGCCGATGGGAGCCGGCACGATGAAGTCGATGGGCGCAAGTGCGGTGCTGGACACCGGCAAGGTGCAGATTGTGGTGATCTCACGCCACACGGAACCTTATGATCTTGGTGTGTTTCGAAGCCTGGGGATCGAACCGACGCGCAAACGCTATTTGATTCTGAAGTCCAGAATTCACTATCGCGCCGGGTTTGGCGCCATTGCCGCGCACGAGTTGCCGTGCAACGGGGTGGGCGTTACCAGCAGCGACAATTCCCTGTTTTCTTTCAAGAATGTGCGGCGGCCCATATTTCCCCTGGAACCCGATACGCCCGAGCGGCCGAATTACGAGCCACAGGCAAACTGACAGAGCCGCTCAAACAACTCCGTCGGACTTTAAAGAGGCTCAGGTTGTGAAGGCAGCAGTAATGCCGCCATCGACGAGCAACGACTGCCCGGTAAGGAAGGATGCTTCGTTGCTGAGCAGGAATGCTGCAACAGTTGCAATCTCACTTTCCTCGCCCAGGCGCTTCATGGGCATGTGTGGCAGGCGGTAATCCATGTATCCCGCATCCTGGTCGATCACTGTTTGATGCAGTGTCGTATGGACAGGACCTGGCGAGATTGCATTGACGCGGATATTCTTCGAGGCCAGTTCAATCGCCATTTCGCGGCTCATTGCAACAACACCACCCTTTGCCGCGCAGTAGGCGATTTGCGGGGTTGCAGATCCCATGTGGGCGACCATGGAGGCGTTGTTGACGATGGAGCCGCCACCGGCATCTACGAGATGTGGGACAACTGCCTTTGACATCAAAAAGACACTGTCCAGATTGGATACCAGCAGGCGCTTCCACGTGTCATAGGGGGTATTCACGATGCCCGCATCATCGTCCAGATGAGCGCCGGCATTATTGAACAAGCCATCGACACGGCCAAAGGCATCGATTGCGTAGGCTGCAACCGCCAGACACTCTTTCTCGTCCGTGACATCGCCGGTGCATGTCCTCGCATCACCGCCGGCGCTGCGGATGCTTTCGGCGACGCCTTCGAGTTGATCACGTGAGCGCGACACGAGCACCAGTTTTGCGCCCTGTTCAGCAAAATGTCTGGCACTCGCAGCACCAATCCCCCGACCGGCACCAGTAACGACGATAACACGATCTGCAAGCTTCATAACCCGACCCTGCATCAATGGACACTTGTTCCCGTTTACGTGGGTATCACAGAAGATGAAAGGTCAATCGATGGATGTCGATGATATGAAGCTGACGGCCTCGCTGATGGTTCACGGCGTACCGTGTCCCTTCACCTGACAACGAAGACCGAGATGGGGGCGTGACTGGCGATATAGCCGGCATTCGAATGGAAAATGTGCTCTGCCCATCCGGGGATGTGCGAGGCCATGACGATGGCGTCTGCACCAGTGTCCGAGGCTGCGGACAGGAGTAAGGATGTAAGCTCTGCCGTCAGGTCATGACTGAACACTGGAACCGAAGTAGCTGTTATTCCGTTTTTAGCGGCCTGATCGTCTGAAAAGGCTTTCAGTTTGCCGGCGTAGTCTTGTGGTGGTGGCACGTCGTTCGCGGGTACATTGCCATAGACGCCAACATAGACGACGTCGGCATTGTAGGACTTGCCCATTTGTGCTGCTACAGCAAGAGCGTTGGACAAACCGTCAAGATGGCCTAGGTCGACCGGAACCATGATTTTTTTGAACACTGGCTTTCTCCTTTTGTGTTGTCAGAATAGGAGAAAACAGTGCGCGCACGTTGACGTGGATCAATTGCGGCTGACGCAATCGGGGCTCGAGGAAGCGGCGTTGGTGTGACGGCTTTCTGAGCGTGCTATCGGGACAGGCAACGCGAACTAGGTCGTTGCGAGGAACTCCTTCAGCAGGGTGTTGAACTGCTCAGGATACTCCCAGAACATCATGTGCCCGCCGAAAGCCTCCACACGGGATTTGGGGCAGTGCTTGGCAAGAAACGGCTTTGCGGTTTCAGCCCAGTGATTGGCCACACAGAACAATGAGGGGATGTTGCCGTCCACCTGTCCTGCCTCTTCCACATAGTTTGAAAAGCTGAGATCGGCATAGAGCATTGCCGCCACTATGGGCGGTGTTGCGAGAGATTGTTCGACGATCCAGGCGGTCAGTTCGGGCGACATGTCCTGTTCAATCATGACATTGTCGGCATACCAGGTAACCAGGCCGCGCTGTCCTTGTGAGGTCTGGACACTCTGCACCACCTCGGCAATGTCGGTGATTGTGCCTTCCATCCAGTCGCTCTCATCGCAGCTCATACCAATTGGCGGCATGTCAATGCAGACCATTCCGCCCAAAGATTTGGCACCCTTATTGCGGACATGATGCCAGGCTGTCAGTGATCCTGCAGACCAGCCCACGATAACGGGGTTTTCGACCTTCAAGTGATCCAAAAGCTTGGCGAGATCTGTGGCCTGAGTGGCGTAGTTGTTGCCTTCCATGGTAACGGTCGAGCGGCCATGGCTGCGGGGATCAAAGGAAATGACCCGGTGGGATTTGGAGAATGCTGCGAACTGATGGTCAAAGACCCGTGTTGTGAAGGTCCATCCCGGTATCAAAACCAGTGCGGCGCCTTCACCTTCATCTTCGTAGTATAGTTCGACACCAGGTTCGATTTCCAAATAGGAACCTACGCGTTGGGTATGGTTGGCCACTGGTCGATACTCCCTGCTTTGGGTGATGCGTTGCCGATGCTGATGACGTGAAGACTACAGTAGCCGGCAGCAAGGTTCTTTGACAAATGCCACTCTCATGCAAATTTTTGCTGTAGACGCACAGAGCACCGGCGAGCGCTGGAACGCAGAATAATGTCTGCATTTCCAGCACTTCGCTCGAGCCATAGTCCCTATTGTGCTGATGCCTTAGCAAGATGACAGGTGTCTGGCCTAGTCGATCCGGCTATCGCTTTAGCATCGTCAACCTACAAAGGCAGCACTTGCGGCTATTCGCCGGCATCTCCCTTTGGACCCTGTGGTCCGGCCGGTCCCGTTTCGCCCTGCGCTCCTGCGGGACCCTGGGGTCCGGCTTCGCCCTGAGGTCCTGCAGGTCCGGTTTCGCCCTGAGGTCCTTCAGGGCCCTGTGCTCCTGCCGCTCCCGCACTACCTTGCGGTCCCGCCGGCCCGGCCTCACCCGTATCGCCGATCGATCCCTGCTGTCCCACAGGACCTTGTGGTCCGGTTTCGCCCTGCGGTCCCGCAGCACCCATTTCGCCGCGTAGGGTATCTGCGTGATTGTTTGCCAATTCTTCCGCCACGGCCGCGGCGGTGGGCGCGTCGTTTTCGATGGCATCAATCCGGTTGGATAGATTGGAGATGTACGCGATCGCGATGATTGTCGGTATGGCGGCGCCAATTGCTGCCGCGCCTATGAGTTTTCCGTAACCTTGAGATGAATCCGCCATATCTGCCTCCACATTTGAGTGTTCCTAGCAAGTGCCCTAGTCATCCAAGGCTACTGTGTGCAGGTAACTGTTTACCAGCCTTTTTGCTGAACAATGCATCCAGAAATGACGATCAGTAAAAATTGTCCTTTTCAAAAAAGGAGCAACGGCTGGTTCTCGAAGCTGGGAGATGTAACGGCGCCTGGCAGGTCGGGTGCAATTCACGTTGCGATAACAATGCGTCCTCCGGCTTTTCGGTCTGCCAAGAGCTGAAGCGCCCTGGGCAATTCTTCGAAGGGCAGGATTTGGGTCACCCGCGGGCAGATGTTTCCGGCTTCAAGGTGCTTTGCCAATACGGGCCAGAGCTTTGCCACCGTTTCAGGGCTCTTGTGACAGGTGAGGCCGAGCGATGAACCGATGACACTGGTGTGGCGCACGAGGATATGATTGACCGCCGCGGTGGGGATGTCGCCGGAGGCGAAACCCAAAGTGACCAGCCGGCCGCCATAGGCAAGTGAACGGGAAGCGGTGGTGAAGAAGTCGCCGCCGATGGGATCGAAAGCGACGTCTACGCCGCCGGGAGCATGCGCCTTGATTTCATCCTTCAGGCTCGCCGATCGGGATGACACGATATGGTCTGCGCCGCACCCGAGCGCCACGGCTTTCTTGGCCTCATCCCCGACGCAGGCAATGACTGTTGCGGATTGTAATTTCGCAAGTTCTACGCAGGCCGACCCAACGGCGCCACCGGCGCCGCCGATGAGAACGAGTTCCCCGTCGTTCAGGCCGGCACGATCTATGGCCAGTGCTGCCGTTGCATAGGGAACGGGAAATGCCGCACCAGTGGTAAAAGAGATACTGGGCGGCAGGCGAACGACGTTTGTTGCCGGCGCGATCACGCATTCCGCATAGCCGCCGTACTCGACATAGGCAGCAACCCGATCTCCAACCTGAACACTTGTAACGTTCGGGCCGACTTCGTTGACGATGCCAGCTACCTCCATACCGGGTGCGAAGGGAAAGGCCGGACGTGCCTGATAATGCCCTGCGATCAATATCAGGTCTGCAAAATTGACGCCCCAGGCGGTGACCTGAATGGCAACGCCGTCGTGTGGGCAGGAAGGGTCAGATAGGGTGCCGAGTGTAAGGGTTTCCGGGCCACCCCACGAGTTGCATGTCCAGGCGCGCATCTGTGATTTTCCTATCTTCGCAGAGAAAAGGTCGGTGGAATCCGGTGAATGGAACCATCGTCTTTCCGGAATTGTTGCTCAACAACGATAGACCGTTGCGTTGTTACGATGCAAAACCGGTAGACAAATTGACCAATCACAATCAGGCTTGGCGGTGAATTTATGACCCGCAGAGGCAAGTTATGACCCAAACAGATGCTCAACCCATTCTCGAACCAGATCTGCACGACAATGGTGTTTTGATCCTGACGATGAACAGGCCCGATGCCTACAACAGCCTATCACTTGCTCTCATCCAGGCCATACAAACGACTTTGGACAACGTCGTCGATGATGCTTCGGTCCGTGTCATCATTCTTCGCGGCAGTGGAGGAGGGTTCTGTGCGGGGCATGACCTTGAGGAAGTCCTCAGCATCCAGGAGGATGCCGGCCACTATGAGCTGCTGGAAGCCTGCGCATCAATGATGCAAACCATCCACCATTTTCCGAAACCGATAATTGCGCAGGTTCATGGCGCAGCCTTTGCGGCCGGCTGCCAGTTGGTTGCAACGGTGGATCTGGCGTTCGCATCAGATGATTCCAGATTTTCAACTCCCGGTGTCAACATCGGCCTGTTTTGCAGCACGCCCATGGTTGCCCTGAGCCGTGCGGTTGGCGGAAAGCAGAGCCTGCGCATGCTGCTGACCGGCCAACCGGTTTCCGCGCAACATGCGGTTTCTATCGGGTTGATCAACGAGGCGGTGCCGGCAGACCAATTGGATTCATATGTGCTGGGTGTTGCTTCAGTGATTGCCTCAAAATCATCGTATGTCACGCAGATGGGAAAAACGGCATTCCGGGCTCAGGAAAAGATGCCCCTGGCGGATGCGTATACTCATTGCAACGATGTCGTGGTTGAAAATCTCAAAGCCAATGATGCGCGGGAAGGAATATCCGCATTCCTGGAAAAACGTAATCCGGTGTGGAGTGACACGTGACGGAGCTTCCGACACCGCAAAGACAAGACATTGCAAGCCTTCTCGAAGACCGGGCTGACCGTATTCCCGATGATGTCTTCTTCCTCTTCAACGAAACAGTCGACACCTATGCCGCGTTTAATCAGAAGGCCAATCGTTTTGCCCATGGGCTAAGCGCGAGCGGTGTTGTGGATGATGAAATCGTCGCCGTGATGATGCCGAATTCGGCAGAGTTTATGTATGCGTGGTTCGGGATCTTAAAACTTGGCGCTGTTGAAGCACCGATAAATACAGCATTTCGGAGCAGGGGGCTTGCTCACCTGCTGAACCTGTGTGAATGCCGGGTGCTGGTGCTTGATGAACAGTTTGTGGATCAGATTGCCGAGGTTGCGCAGGAACTAACGACGGTAAAAACAATTATCCTTCGCGGCGATGCCTACGCTGCGCGCAAAGTCCTACCGATGGAAGTGCTGGACTACGAGCAGGTGATGTCGGATCAGACGTCCAACCCGCAGCGTCCAGAAATCGATGCTCTCGAGAGAGCAATGATCCTGTTTACGTCTGGAACGACCGGCCGATCCAAAGGCTGCGTTCTTTCGCACCGTTACCTCTATCACCATGCTGAGCTGATCGTCAGGCAGTTTCAGGTCACGAAAGCAGACACGCTTTATTCCCCCTTTCCGCTCTTTCATGCGGATGCGGCCTATCTGACGATCCTGCCGGCCATACTGGCAGGCTGTCGGGCAGCACTCAGCGAACGGTTCAGCGCCTCACGCTACTGGAGCGAAATTCGAAAATACGGCGCCACAGTTTTCGATTTCATGGGGGCGACGCTGACCATCCTCTGGAAGCAGCAGCCAAAAGCTGATGACCCCGACAATCTGGTCAGGCTGGCCTGGGGCGTTCCCATGCCGGAATTCGCAGAGGCTTTCGAGAAGCGGTTTGATTTGAAACTTGTGGAGGTCTACGGCCTGACCGATGCAGGCGTGGGCGTCTTTCAGCCTTTGGATGAACCCCGTCGCCCCGGCGCCTGTGGAAAGCCTGTATCAAGCTATGATTACAGGATCTTTGATGACGATGACCGTGAGCTGCCCACCGGAGAGATTGGCGAAATTGTCATACGGCCAAATGAACCCGGGATCATGATGAATGAGTATCTGAAGATGCCGGCGGAAACGCTGGCGACAATGCGGAACCTCTGGCTCCACTCAGGTGATCTTGGTTTTTTCGATGAAGCGGGGTATTTGCATTTCGTTCAGCGCAAGAAAGACGCCATCCGCCGGCGCGGTGAGAATATATCGGCGTTTGAGATCGAAGAGATCGTGACGCTTCATCCCTCTGTACTCGAATCTGCCGCAATTGGCGTGCCATCGGAACTGTCAGAGGAAGAAGTGATGGTCTGGCTGGTGTTGCGCCCCGGGTGCTCGATGTCTGAACCCGAACTCATCACTCACTGTGAAAGCCGCATGGCCGCATACATGGTGCCTCGCTATGTACAGATTGTGGAGGCCTTGCCCAAGACGCCGACGGAAAAAGTGGAGAAATACAAG
Source organism: Hyphomicrobiales bacterium (assembly GCA_021775795.1). Lineage (GTDB taxonomy): Bacteria > Pseudomonadota > Alphaproteobacteria > Rhizobiales > JAJFHB01 > JAJFHB01. Next base: position 7,213 of record JAJFHB010000292.1, read on the forward strand.
CTCGTGGAGCGTGGGGTCACAGCAGCGACATGGGACCGGGAAGCTGTTGGCACGGCAAGAACCATTTCGGCATAAGCACCCCACGCAGGCTGTGGCGTTTAAGGGCCGTAACCGTATCGAACTGAAACGATTTAAGTGGGCTTGCCGTCACGTGCCCATTGCGGATCGTCCTTGGTGACGAGTTCTGGAATGAAGAAACGGAAATTGCAGACACGATCGCCACGCGTTTTCAGCTTCTCCCAGGCGACAATCCCGTCAGGATGAAACCCTTCCACAAGACCGCGGTGTACTTCGAGGTCGTATATCTGTCCAAAGTGAAGCCCGCGCCTTCCTTCTTC
>JAJFHB010000293.1 GCA_021775795.1 Hyphomicrobiales bacterium
CTCGATCACCCCAATTTGCGGGACCAAGAGCGCCGAACTCATCGACAAAAGCCTTGCGAATAATTTCGTGCGAGCCTTCCCACACCACTAGCGGCGATGCATCCGGATCCGCCTCCACCAGGGGAATGCCGAGCAAGAACCCGTGATACTCCCGCAAATGCCGACGCCGATCCGGCCCTTCAGGTCGCAAGCCGTCCACGTGAGCTGCATCCCGGTTACGGCGATAGCCGAATGCCGCCTCACTCTCTCCCGCCATAGGCTTGGGGTAACCGGGATAGCAAACTGACACTTGTGCCTGATCAAAGGCAAATTCAGTCAGGCCCAGTTTTTCGCTTATGAAATCCACCGCCTGACCTCGTAACGGCGGGCCGCCGGCAACGGCCCCGTCACCTGCATTTGGAAGTGCATTCACACCGGCAAACCAGGTTCCGCCGCAGCGGAGCCACTGGGCATGTTCAGGAGCTTTCACGACAGCGCGCGCCGATGCCACAGCGCTCTCGGCCCATTGCGCCAACACGGCATCAAGGGGAAAACGGCACCAGCTCTTGCCGAAAAAATCGTCTGCAAGTGAGGAACCAGAAGATGAACGCGGAACATCTTTGGGCGAGATCAAATTCATGCAAATGCGTCCACCGGGAACAGCCGACTTCTACTCACCTGCGCCAGATTGCCCGGCGGTTTGGGCGGTTTGGTTGAAAAGGATCTCCCGTTCCTTGTCGTCAGGTGGCGCATCGCGGCGCAATTCCTTGCCAAGATCAACACCACGCTGCACTGCCGGGCGCTCTTTTACAGCGTTGCGCCAGCGACTGACATTGGGAAACTCGTCAAGCGCTTGCCCGAGATGTCTGGCGATCAAAATCCACGGCCAGCAACACATGTCGACGATGGAATAATCATCAACGATGAATTCCCTGCCTTCGAGCCTTCGCTCCAGTACACCAATGCAACGGTTGTATTCGTTCAGATAACGCTGATGCGAATAAGGCTGATCCTCAGGAGCATAGTTGACGAAGTGGCTCAACTGCCCAGCCATAGGCCCCAGATTTCCCACTTGCCAGAACAGCCACTCGAGCGTTTCCTTTTGGCCTTGTTTATCGGTCGCCATGAACTGACCCGAGCGTTCAGCCAGATGTAATAACACCGCACCGGATTCGAAAATTGAAACCGGCCCGCCCGACGCATCATGATCGACAATGGCAGGCATCCGGTGGTTCGGGCTGATTTCAAGAAATTCCGGCTTGAACTGATCACCGCGGCCAATGTTGACCGGCACCATGCGGTACGGCAGTCCGCATTCCTCAAACATGATCGATACTTTCCAGCCGTTTGGCGTTGGCCAATAGTAAAAATCGATCATTCCGCGGCCTTTCTGGCGGAGGCACCGAAGACACCGGCATCCTGTAGCTCAGCAAGCTCGCTGGCATCGAAACCGGCATCCGACAGAACGGCATGGGTGTCCGCCCCAAGTTCGGGTGCTCCCTTTCTGAATTCAGCAGGTGTACCCGAAAACCGCGCAGCGTTTCGGGCCTGACGCAACGTGCCGGCCTGCGGGTGCTCAAGTTCGACAATAGTTCCGTTGGCGTGCAGCTGGGGATGAGCGATCGCCTCGGTTCGGGTCAGGACAGGCGCGCAGGGCACATCTTCTGCTTCGAGCTGGGCAAGCCAATGCTCAGAGCTGTTTGACTTGATAACTTCCTGCATCAGATCGAGGCGAGTATCGATATGCTTCTGACGCGACGCTGGCGTTGCGAAGCGCGGATCATCTTTCCATTCGGGCTTGTCCAGTGCCCGGGTCATAGCACCCCACTCCCTGTCAGACTGGACTGCGACGGTGATGTAACCGTCGCTGGTTTCGTAGACGAGATCAACGAAGCTCATGGCAGATTGCTGAGGAATGTCTCCATCCACAAAGGTTTGACTGCCCATATCGGAACTCCACAGGAAAGCAACGACGCTGTCGAGCATGGAGAGGCGCACATGCTGGCCTTCGCCTGTACGTTCCCGCGCTAGCAGTGCCGCGGTGATCGCCTGTGCACCGGTCACACCGGTGAGTTTATCGGGAAGGATTGTGCGTACGAGGCGCGGCCGGCGCGTATCCGCACCGCCCTGAACAGTTGTAAGACCTGAGATTGCCTGCACCAGCGGATCGTAAACCGGTTTACCCGCATAAGGCCCCTCCTCACCAAAGCCGCTGATCGACACATAGATGATGTCAGATTTAATGTCGCGGATCACATCTTCGCCGAGCCCCATGCGGTCAATAACGCCGGGCCGGAAATTCTGTATGAAAACGTCTGACTGCCCTACGAGGCGCATGAGCGTTTCCCGCCCCTGCTCATGTTTCAGGTCAAGGGCGATAGAACGCTTGTTGCGGTTATTATTTACGAATGACGCGGAAAAGCCGCCACGAAGATTGTTTGCAAGGCGGGTGTGATCACCACCGCCTTTCGGGTTTTCCACTTTTATGACGTCTGCCCCCTGATCCGCCAGGATCATGGTCGCAAGTGGACCGGAAATCATCGAGGTGAGATCAAGTATCCGATAGCCATGAAGCGGTCCGGGCATCGTGTGGTTCCTTCAGAAATGCAGCTGTCGCGGCAGCGAGCGTCTTTATACCGTTCACAATGTAACGCTCACCAGCGACGATACAATACACAGACCGGTGTACCCGGATCAGTGCGCGAGCTCTGCCTCGCGTTGCCGCATCAGCTTCTGCCGGTACCGGCTTTGCACCACATCAACCGCAACCATTATAAATATGACGAAGTAGAATGTTGACTTGGCCATCGGCTCGACAGCCTGACCAAACAGTTTCAGATGCGCCAGGTGACCGCCTTCGGAGATCAGGAGAATTCCAACGATAAAGAGAACGAAGAGCCCCAAAACCTCATACATCCGATTGCGTTTGAGGAATTCTGAGACGGTGTCAGCGAGCCATATCATCAGCACCCCCGAAATCACCACGGCGATTGCCATTATCACGAAGACGTCTGACAGGGCCATCGCACCCAATATGGAATCGAACGAAAAGACGAGGTTCATGAGGATGATCCAGGTCATTACCTTCATCACGGAGCCATGTTTTGTGCCGTCGTCATGGGCAATATCGTCGACCGAGAGCATGTGCAGAATTTCCCGCATCGCGGTGTAAAGAATGAACACGCCACCTACGAGCACGATAATGCTGTGTCCATTGATGCTGCCTTCAAGGACGCCCGTCAGGTCAAAGGTGAAAAGTGGATTTTGAAAGTAAGCAACAGCGCGAATCACAACGAACAGCAGCACGATCCGCAAAACAATCGCAATGCCAATGCCCCAACGCCTGACAAAGGCTTGCTTATCTTCCGCCACACGCTTCGATTCTATTGAAATATATAGAAGATTGTCGAATCCAAGGACAACCTGCAGCAGCGTGAGCATGGCAAGGGTGAACAGATTGTCGAGCGTCAGAAGGTCAGACATAGTTGAGCATTCCCGGTTAGATTCTTGCGTGCCAAAGCATTAGCGGATCGCGCCGAAGTTTCAACCGTTCTGCGGCACAGGTGTGAAGATGACAATTTGCATACAAATAAAGCGGTCGCTTAAGTTTTCCTTAAAGTGATCCATTGAGAATGTGCACATCTCCAGAAAGGAGGACGCCTGTGCCTTTATCAGCAGTATCAGCAGATCTTCATATCCTCCACGTTGAGGACGATGAAGACGACGCGTTCATGCTTGAAGAAGCCCTCGACTCGCTGCCTCAGCGTATATGTCTGGAGCACAAGATGAACGGCCAGGACGCTATTGCCTGGCTTGATACACAGATACTGGCCATGCGTGCCGCGAAATCTCCCGTTGATCTCGTTATTCTCGATCTGAACATGCCGATCATGAACGGCCTGGAATTTCTGGAGCGCGTGCGCTCAGATGCACGCTACCGGGGACTGAATGTTGTGGTCATGACAACGGCCACAAACGAAGATGTGCTCGCAGGGGCACGTGCTGCAGGCGCCAATGATGCCTTGAGCAAAACGGCCAGCGTCCGCGAGCTCTCCGAGCAATGCACCAGCCTCATCCACCGATACGGCAACGCCCCGGCGGCACCCTTACTGCAGTTTTGATATAAAGCCGTCAAAGCGTTCAAGCGCGGCCGCAAAATCGCGACATCCCAGTCCCAACCTGAAGTGCCGGTCACCGGCACCAAACATCTGACTTGGCGCAAGCAGAACCTTGGCCTCATCAGCCAGGCGGTCACACAGCTTAAGCGTTCCAGCCTCACCATGCCACTCTGGAAACGCATTCACCCCGGCTTGTGGAGTGGTCCAGCTCATCCGGTTTTGATGGCGATGAAAGAATTCACCCGCAATTTCAGCATTTTCCGTCAAAATCTGAAGGTTTTGATTCAGGATTTTATCCGCGTTTCGTAACGCCACCTGAGCTAGAAACTCACTTGGAGCGCCGATGAAGCTGTTGAAATGGAAACGCAAGGTACGGATCTGATCGAGAACGCCTTGATCCTGGCTCGCAAGCCAGCCTATGCGCAGGCCGGGTAAGCCCAGGGTCTTTGAAACACTGTGCATTGACACCGCCTTGCCGTAGCGAACGGCCATGGGCTTCGGTGTTTCAGCACTCAGGCCAAGACCGGAATAGATCTCATCACAAAGCAATGTCGTCTCTGAAGCCGCAAGCAGAGCAGCAAGCTCATTCAGATAGGTCTCATCGGGCGTAAACGCAGTGGGATTGTTGGGGAAATTGACGATGACCCACTTGGCCGGCGTTTGCAGCAGATCCGCCAATTGACCGAGATCAGGCTGCCAGTTGTTGTTGGGATCTCCGCGCCATTCGACCACTTCCGCTCCCCGCCAGGCGGGTACGGTCATGTAGGTCTGATAGCACGGTGTATAGACGATTACCCGGTCACCCTTTTCAATAAGTGACAAGGACAGCAACGTAAGCGCATCATCCAGTCCGCTTGTGACGATAATCTGGTCTGCGGACAGCCCGGCGTATTGCGCTGATATTGCCTGGCGCAGGGATGCCGTCCCGTCCAGACCGGTATAGCCGAGCTTCATTTCTGAGAGCTGCTCTGTGGCCTCGGGTTCGAGTGACAGCAATTCACCGACGCTGAGGGGCTCGGCAAACGAGCGCGAAAGATTGAATTCCGTTTGCGCCGCCCGAGGCGTGTAGAAGTATTCTTTAAGGGCAAATGGCTCAATGTTCTGCAACTGCGTGCCTCCAAGCGTTTGTGTACGCAATATGTGTCCACGCACCAATTCTCCACAGGTTATGGAGAACCTAGCATAATTCTCAGACAAGTCCTCTTGCAGCCCCCCGGTAGCGGCCTTATACAGTCGCTTTAAATGAACGCCGAAACTCATGGCTCCGATGTAATCCTCAAACAGCAACATCTGTTGGGAATCGAGGGGCTGTCTCCCGCCGAAATCAACGCGCTACTTGATCTCTCTGACAGATATGTCGAGGTGAATCGACAGATCGACAAGAAGCGGGATGTGTTGCGCGGCCGCACCCAGATCAACCTTTTCTTTGAAGCCTCCACGCGCACGCAAAGTTCATTCGAACTCGCGGGCAAGCGGCTCAGCGCTGACGTCATGAATATGTCAGTGAGTTCGTCGTCGATCAAAAAGGGTGAAACCGTTGTCGACACGGCCATTACACTGAACGCCATGCATCCCGACATTCTTGTGGTGCGCCACCACGCAGCGGGAGCGGTAGAACTGCTGGCCCAAAAGGTCCGCTGTGCGGTCATCAATGGCGGCGATGGCTCACACGAACATCCAACCCAGGCGTTGCTCGATGCCCTGACCATCAAAAGGCGCAAAGGCCGCATTGCGGGACTGACTGTTGCTATCTGTGGTGACGTTCTTCACAGCCGGGTCGCCCGTTCCAACATCTTGTTGCTGCACGCACTCGGAGCGCGGGTTCGCATAGTTGCCCCCTCGACCCTGTTGCCTGCCCATGCAGATCGACTGGGTGTCGAAGTTTTCACCGACATGAAAC
>JAJFHB010000294.1 GCA_021775795.1 Hyphomicrobiales bacterium
ACTACCGCCCCAACCCCATGGTGGCACAGAAGTACGTGGCCGGTTTTGAAGCCAGGGGCGTTGAGGTTGAAGATGCCACCGATCTGATCCGTGGCATTCGCCATATCAAGTCCAAACTCGAAATGGACGCCATGATCGAAGCCTCACGCATCGCAGACATTGGCATGGAAGCTGCGCGCGGCGCCATCGCGCCGGGAGTGAGCGAGCTTGCCGTGTTCGGCGAAATGGTTGCCGCCATGGCCCGGGCGGGTGGAGAGTTTTCCGGTCTGATGCCGCCTGTCATGTCGGGGTTTCGCTCAAACTGCCTGCACCCGCTCGCCAGCCGCAAGGAAATGAAAAAGGGAGAACGGGTAAACGTCGATCTCTGCGGTGTCTTCAAAAGATATCACAGCAATCTCTGCCGCAGCTTCTGGATCGGTGATCCGCCAGAACACATAGCGCGCTTCCATGAGCGCTCAGTTGGTGTCTTTCCGTTGATCGAAGAAATGCTGAAGCCGGGATTGCGGGTGCTCGATCTTCTCGAAGCAGTGCGCGATTACTATCGCGAACAGGGTATCTGGGAAGAAGCCTATTGGTCAGGCGGCTATGAACTGGGCATCGCGTTCCCGCCCGACTGGGTCGGAGAGTTCATCTATGATCTCTCCATGACGAACAGCGATGACGTGTTTCTTTCCAATACGGTTGCCAACCACGAGTGCAACTTCTTTGCTCCCGACGCCTCCGGCATTTCCGCTACCATCGATACGTTCCTGTTTCACGAAAACGATGCCCGCATTGCCAGCGCCCACCCCCGTGAGCTGCAGGCGCTGTAATCATGGCAGCTGGCCGGTAGTTAGCCGCTGGTATGTCATTAGGGGAGGTACCGATATCATATCATCCAATGTAGCACTGGTGATCGTGTTGAGCGCTCATTGAACGTCTCACAAATGGCCAAATCATCAGGAACTCCTGCCTTTGTCAGAGCTTAAACCTTTGGAGAATTACGTGGAAACTTCTTCAGCCAAACTGCGCATTGCCGTGCTCTTCGGCGGGCGCTCAGCGGAACATGATATCTCGGTTCTTTCAGCGACCAATGTCATGCGCGCGCTGAACCCCGCGAAGTATGAGGCTGTTCCCATCTTCGTCACTCGGTCGGGACAATGGCTCTTGAGTAACTTCGAAGATGGAGAGCTGGCAAAACCTTCCGAAGGATCAGAGGTTTGTTTGGTGCCGGGCGGGAGAGGGCGTATGACAGCAATCGCGGCGGATGGCGTTACTTATCATCTTCCCAAGATTGATATTCTGTTTCCGGTGCTACACGGCCTCCATGGGGAGGACGGAGCGGTGCAGGGTCTTGCAGAGGTCGCCGACGTGCCACTTGCCGGCTGCAGCATTCTTGGATCCGCAACTGCGCTCGACAAGGATATCGCCAAGCGCCTCTTTGAAGAAGCCGGCCTTCCTGTCGCTCGATCAGTCACGACTTATCCCGGTGCCGATGTGTCCTTCGAGGAGATCGAAAATATGCTCGGCCTGCCTGTGTTCGTTAAGCCAGCACGGCAGGGCTCTTCCGTTGGCGTCAGCAAGGTCGAGACCAATGATGACTATGAGATCGCGCTCGCTGAAGGTTTCAAACACGATCGCAAACTCCTCGTCGAAGAGTTCATCTTGGGCCGTGAGATCGAGTGCGCGGTTTTGGAAGAACCCGATGGCAGCCTGTTCGTCTCCCGTCCGGGCGAGATTGTGCCCGCCGAGGCTCACGGGTTCTATAGCTATGACGCGAAGTATATTGATGAGAGCGGCGCCGTCTTGAAAGTGCCAGCGGATCTCCCAGAGGAGATCGAAAGCCGGTTGCGCGATATGGCGGCAAAAGCCTTCCGTGCGCTCGGCTGCGATGGCATGGCCCGCGCTGATTTTTTCGTCACTGCGGAGATGCACATCCTCGTCAATGAACTCAACACCATCCCCGGGTTCACTGACATCAGCATGTATTCCAAAGCGATGGCGGCCAGTGACGTTACCTATCCCGAAGTAATAGACCGGTTGGTAGCGCATGGGCTGGCACGTGCCAGCCGATCAAGGTGATTGCCGCAGCATTTCTGCCAAGTCTACCAGTACTCCGGCTGGATCTGAATTTCACAAAGGGACGACTTGCTTACCGTCGCCGGGCGTCCCGGATTATGCGGTTTCCTGTGAACTGGAGCCAAGCGCTTGCCTGGTCCGCCGGTGCCGTGTCGCCGGCTGGTGCATGGCCGTTCACTTCAAGGGCTGCAAGAGCAACTGCGCCGGCGTTTGCAAAGCCACTCTGTGTTGGCGTCTTTGATGCCGCGTCCTTTGTGGCAGAAGCGTCAAAATCATGGGAGTATGGTTTGAGGATTTCGACCTTTGGCAACTGGCTCGCAAAGCTATGAGCGATCGGACCGAAATCGCGATCTGCCACATTTTCCAGAGCTGCAGGCAGCGCAGGATCAGAAACATTTGTCGGGCTGTGCAACGTGCCAAAATCATCCTCATGTTGTTCTGCTGCAGCACTCAGGCCGCTTGTTCGATCAATGTCGGCGCGCGCGCCTAACAGCGGACTCAACAGTTGGCTCCGCAATGAAAGTCCGCTTAGTGCCACCTCGGACTCCCACTGTCCCTCAAGAGCGATCACGGTCGTGATCGATTGTAATCCGAACATTGTGTGATAGTCTGAGTGCATCTATCCGAATTGATGTGCCCCGAACTGGCAAGGAGAGCCAAGCGCTTTACCTGCCTTGCCGGTGAATGCAGCGGTCGTTTTCGACGCCGTGGGCCATTACCTTTGCAAGGAACTGAGCATGAAGGCAGTCATGTTGGCTGCTGGGGTCGGCGCGCGGCTGGGACCGGCGGTAACGGAACACTCACCGAAGATATTACTTCGGTTTGACGGCAAGTCGTTGCTGCAACGGCATGTTGAGGTTCTCAGGCGACACGGCGTCGGGGAGTTGGTTCTCGGCGTGGGTTACCATCGGGAAGAAATCGAACGGGAAATTGCCGACTTACGTGTGCAAGACTTTGTGCGAACCGTGTTTAATGAGGATTATGACGAGGGCAGCATCGTCACCTTGTGGACCTTGCGCGACGAGTTGTGCTGCGGCGAACCGGTGTTGCTCATGGACGCCGATGTTCTCTACGACGAGGGTCTCGTGCAGCGTCTCGTCGCGTCCCGGCACGAAAACTGCCTGCTCCTTGATCGCGCCTACACACCCGGCGACGAGCCGGTCAAGCTGTGCATCCGGGACGGTGAAATTGTCGAGTTCCGTAAGTGGTTGAGTGCCGAGTACGACTTCTGTGGCGAATCTGTGGGTTTGTTCAAGCTGTCGGCGGTTATGGCCGAGAGTATCATCGCTCAGACCAGGCTCTATCTGAAGCAAGACCGCCGGCAGGATCCGTACGAGGAGGCGATCCGCGACGTAATGCTAACATCGAAGCGCAACGCTTTTTCATTTGAAGATATTACCGACATGCCGTGGATCGAGATCGATTTCGCTGCCGATGTCGAGCGCGCCACCAGCGAAATCCTACCACGCATTCTGGTGGGAGAGGGCGGCGCAAGCACGATGATGAAGGGCGGTTGCAAGGCCGGATTGAGTTTGGTCCGGGGTCTATGACGGCCATTGGTGCCTTGGCAACCAGCCCGCTAGCTTCAGCGCTGATCGCCGCCACGCTCTATACGGTAACCTATCTGTCATTCGTTCGCCTCCTGAGATATCCACGAAACTGGCATCTCCCAAGTTTGCCGGCGTCGCTCGCAACGGTGGTGCTGGCGACTTTCACCGTGGCTCAGGTAGCGGTATCGCCTGATGGCCTCGACCTAAGGGCGCTTGCGGTGTCGGCCGGTTTCATTGTGGTGATGTTTGTCGTAATCGCGGCTCCCGCCGTCGACTTCATACCGGGCACTTCACCCGTGATCGGTTTTCTGGCCAAACACGGAAACTACGCGGGCGTATGCGTGCTGGGACCAACTTTAGTCATCGGATACGCAGTTCCCAATATCAAGTTTCAAGGGGTGTTGGCAGTCGCGCTGGCAATCGAACTGGCGTGGTTCCTGCGGCACAGGTGGACCGACAGGCGCCGGTTGTATCGTCTTGATGATCATGACTTGCTGGTTTTGCAGACGCAGGCGAAGGGAGACCCTGAGGGCTTCGCGGGAAAACACGGCATTCGCGAACTCGTTTTTCCAGACAGTGCCGGTGCCGGCTGGCTCGGTTGCGGCAAAGACACCCAACCCTGCCCATTCAACCTTCACCTCAAACGCCTGGGGCTCAATACGGCACCATGCTGCCGGGAGCACATGAGAGACCTTTCTTTCTATGTTGCCTCCTGCCTTGAAGATATGGGGGCCGTCCACTGGATTGACGGTGGCACCTTGCTGGGAGCGGTGCGTGAAGATGGCAAGCTCCTCGGCTGGGAAGATGACGTTGACATCTCGGTTCTGCTCGACGGTGATGTAAGTTGGCAGGCGCTTGTCGCTCAGGTTTCCGAACAAGGCGCACAGGACGGTTATTTCGTCGATGTCTTTGAGAAAGAGGGATTCATCGCAATCTCTTACGACCCGCCTGGATACTGGCCGTTTCGTTGGGAGCGCAACCGGATGCGCGGTGAGATCCGGCTCGACCTTGTTGTGTTCCGTCACGCGGTGAGTCACGGTCAGGCCGTGCTCGAAAGACTTCTCCCTAAAGGAACAATGCCCCTGACCGAGAGCGGAGCCTACGGCGTACCACGGGAAATGGTTCTTCCGACATCGACGATCAGATTCTTGGGAAGCAACTTTGCCTGCCCGAACAAACCCGATGCCTATCTGCAGGTCCTTTACGGTGACTTCAAAGAAGTTGAGTACACTTACATCGACGCGGCAGCGGCCGAAACCCGGCGCCAAACCGACGTGACTGGAATAGGCCGAAAGACCGGCTAAGGGTCATTCCCCCTTTTCCGGCCGCGCCCGCAAAACGCCCATCTGGAACGCTTGATACGAGCAATCTGTTTGCTGTGAACCTGGCCCAGCCTTAGCTCGCCACATCTTCAAGCTGTGAGCCGTCAGAGGCGACGCCGAAGCCCATGGCGATGCGGGCGAAGCGGTCCACGCCGACGCCATCCAGATAGGCATCCAGAGCGCAGGTGACGAGGTCCTGTTGTGTGCGGCCTGTCTCAACCGAGGCAAGTTTGAGCCGCAGATAGCGTTCCTGTTCAAGCCGTACGCCAACCTTGATACGGGGAGGCACGGTCTTCCGGCGCTCGATTTCAGGGCTGATCTGTTTGTGCCGCCGATCGGGACCTGAATAGCTCTGGGTTTCGATCCAGACAGGCGTGGCGTTTGTGTCCTCGTCATTCTCACTCAGGCTGTCGGTTGGGCGGCGTTCGTAGGTAATTGAACTTGGACGCTGACCGCCTTTTTGCGGCGTCGGGTCGATGGCCGGCGCATCCTCGATTGAGATGGTGACCTGAGACATGTCGCCGTCTTTGGGTTGAGTAATCGAAAGGCTGGCCCCTGATCCGGACCGCCGTTCCGTGGTTTCTTCATGTTTGCCCGACACAGGGTTCTGCGTCATTTGTGGCTTGCCGTCTGTCGGGGCTGCCAGCGTGGCCTGGTCCGCCGGTGCCGTGTCGGCTACTGGTGCATGGCCGTTCACTTCAAAGGCTGCAAGAGCGGCGGCGCCGGCGTTTGCAAAGCCATTCTGTGTTGGCGTCTTTGATACCGCGTCCTCTGTGGCAGAAGCGTCAAATTCATGGGGGTATGGTTTGCGGATTTCGATTTTTGGCAGTTGGTTCGCAAAGCTGTTTGCGGGTGGGCCAGAATCGCGATCTGCCGCATTTTCCAGAGCTTCAGGCAGCGCAGGATCAGAAACATTTGTCGCGCCGCTCAACGTGCCAAAATCATCGTCATGTTGTTTTGCTGCAGCAATGTCATGGCCATTGCGCTGGCCAAAGAGTGATGCTTTGTCTTCACTCTCCATTGGATCCCTGTCAGAGGGATCACTGTCAGCGAAGCTCGGTGCGGCATCACTCAGGTCGCATGCTTGGTCAATGCCGGCATCGACGAGAGGTTGATCGGAAACCGCAGACTGGTCGGGTGAGGTGGGTGCTGGCGCAAAGGTGCCCTTTTGCACTGTGGCAGGAACCTGTGTTGCCAGCCATTTCGGCTCGCCATCATTCGTTTCACGTGTCGGCGTGAAAGTCATGTCTACAGCTATAGAACCGGTGTCCGGACTGTTTTCATCCAGCACGACGCGCGCGCGCTCTGTGCCGCGTTCCATCAATCCCGCCGATAGTGTGCCGAAACCGTCGTTCGCCATTACAAAAGTCCTTCGCAATCCTTGCCTTGCCCGGTAGCTCTCAGGGTCACGCGTTTACCTGTCGGCGACCAAAACCCTGTGAAGGGCGTCGAAGCGCGTTGAGGTTTGTTGTTGCCCGTGACTGATCCTGCGGATCGGGAATGCCGTTTAGAACTTCATCCATGCGGTTCATACGGTCTGCGAGATACTCCCAAACTGTCGAGATTTCTCGCGCCGATGCACCATCCGGTTTGACTTCCATCACAGTGCGGCCATCAATCATGCTGGCGGCATAATCGACACGGTTGTGGATGAAGCCGGGAGCCACTGTGCCATGTTGCGATAGTGCAACGGCAGCGTCAGAAGTGATGCGTGCCCGCGGTGTTGCGCCGTTGATCACAAAGATCATCGGCTTGCTGTGCCATTCCACCATGTCCACCGTTACGCCAACGGAGCGTATGTCATGCGGGCTTGGCCGGGTTGGCATTACCACGATGTCGGCAAAAGAGATGGCCTTCGATATTTCCCGTGTCAGCAGTGGCGGCGTGTCGACACAAACAAGTTTGTAGCCGGCGGTTCGCGCCTGCATCAATCCGGCTCTGAGATTGGCCAGGTCGAGTTCAATATGGGCGGGTTGTCCGGACGCCCGGTCGTTGGCCCAGTGAGCGAGACTGCCCTGGGGGTCAGTATCAATAAGCGCGACGGGGCCGTAGCCCGTAAGCTGAGCCTGGACCGCCAGGTGTCCACAAAGCGTGGTTTTGCCGGAGCCGCCCTTTTGGGATGCAAAGACGATGACGCGCATGGGGCGATTACTCATCGCTGACCTCCGCAAATGTTTTCATGTGATGGATGTAGGGTTCGATGTCTGTTCACGAAACAGGCACGGGCTGCGTGCGGACCATGTGACCGCTCCACGTTGGCGTATCGCCAGCTTTGCTGGTGCTCGTGCATGTCTGTTCCTCGATTAGGCCCGTCGACGGCGAAACACCGCTGGCAGGTTCCACTGGACGGTCAAAATGACCTTCCGGTGTTTTTGAATTTGAGTGCAATTGCCGGTGAAATTTCCGCAGCATTTGCCCTGACAACTGCGACCCTACACAAGAGGTCTTAAAAAGCCGTGAAAGAAATTTCCTAAGTTATTGAAATTGTTAAATAAAACTAGATTTTTCATCAAGTTTGATTTAAATTTTGGCAATTGCTGTGAAGGGTCGGTCAACGTGAAGCCTTTGGTTGCCCGTGGTGGCAGACACTGATGACGCACACTGCGAATTGGCAAATTCAAATCCTTGTCGTATGAAGGGCATATATTGAGCGCCAATTTTGACCCGTGAGAATGTTGCGGGGGCGCTGCCGGTAAATCGGCATTTGAATAAACAAACTTTCCAACGCGGCAATTTGCGGATATTTCCGAGCCTGTGCTTTGCTGGGAAGCGTTGGAACTATTGAGGGCGAAACCCTCGGGTATCGAAGGAATGAGTATTATGGCGCAGGAATGGTCACCTGAAAGTTGGCGCAGCAAGGATATCTTGCAGGTGCCGGAATTTGCTGACGCAGACAAGCTTACAGCCGTTGAGGCTGAGCTTGCCGGCTTTCCGCCGCTTGTCTTTGCAGGTGAAGCCCGCAAGTTGAAAGATCAGCTTGCCAATGTTGCTCATGGCAACGCTTTCCTGCTTCAGGGTGGCGATTGTGCCGAGAGCTTTGCTGAACATTCGGCCGACAATATCCGTGATTTCTTTCGCGTCGTGCTGCAGATGGCTGTGGTGCTCACCTACGCCGCCGCATCGCCGGTCGTGAAAGTAGGCCGTATTGCCGGTCAGTTCGCAAAGCCGCGTTCCTCTTCGATCGAAACGATCGATGGCGTGGAGCTTCCCAGCTACCGGGGAGACATCATCAACGGCCCGGACTTTAATGAGGCTTCGCGTTTTCCCGACCCGGATCGCCAGCTCAAGGCCTACAGGCAATCAGCCGCGACGCTCAATCTGCTGCGGGCGTTTGCCCAGGGCGGTTACGCTAATCTGGAACACGTTCACCAGTGGACGCAGGATTTTCTCCACGACACGCCGGCTGGCCATCGCTACGA
>JAJFHB010000295.1 GCA_021775795.1 Hyphomicrobiales bacterium
CTTGAAGTGGGCAAGCCTGTCTCTTACGTGCAGTTTGATTTCGTCTTCGCTTGCACTTTCGCCCTCTCGAAGAATGACGAACGCATGGGGCGCCTCCCCCCATGTTTCATGCGGCATGCCGACAATGGCAACCTCCTGCACCGCTGGATGCTCCAGCAGGCAGCCCTCGACCTCCACTGACGAGATGTTTTCGCCGCCACTAATGATCACGTCCTTGAAACGGTCTCTTATTTCAACGTAACCATCCGGATGGATGACGGCGGCATCGCCCGAGTGGAACCAGCCATCGCGAATGGCTGCAGCGGTCGCTTCAGGATCATTGTAGTAACCCTTCATCACAACGTTTCCCCGCACAGTAATCTCACCCAGTGTTTCTCCATCGTGTGGAACTTCGTTGCCATGTTCATCGGCGATGCGAAGCTCACCGGAGCTGATGAGTTCGACACCCTGGCGGGCCTTGAACCTGGCACGTTCATCAGATGGCAAATTCTGGTGTTCGGGGAGAGGTTCGCAAAATGATATGAAAGGGGCCGTTTCTGTCAGGCCATAAACATGCGTAAGCTCCCACCCAAGATCACGCTCGATCATCTCGATGGTCGCGGCAGCAGGTGGCGCTCCGGCCGTGAACAAACGAACACCGCGTTGCACGCCGGCTTTCATTTCCGCAGGCGCATTCGCCATGCCGATAAGCACGGTAGGTGCTGCACAGAACATCGTGACATTCTCGTCTTTGATGAGCTTGTAGATCAGTTTCGGCTCAACTTTTCGCAAACAGATATGGGCCATGCCCCGCGCTGTGTTGATCCAGGTGAAGGTCCAGCCGTTGGCGTGGAACATGGGTAGGGTCCAGAGATAGCGATCGCCCGGCGCCAGATGATGATGCGCCAATGTACCCATTACGTTCATGTAGGCATTGCGGTGCGTGATCATCACACCCTTGGGCCGCGCCGTTGTTCCACTGGTGTAATTGATTGTGAGCAGGTCCGTCTCTGCAATTTCGACCCGGGAAAAATCAGGCGATTGTGACGCCAGTGTTGCCTCATACTCAAGCCAACCGTCACCTGCCCCTTCCAGGGCAACAAAATGTTCGACATTCGTTAGTTGGCTTCGAATGCCGTCAATGGCGTCCATATAGTCCGGGTCTACGCAGACAATTTTGGCACCGCAATGGTTGATGATGTACTCAAAATCCTCTGGCAGCAGCCGATAATTGATCGGCACCAGAACTGCACCAATCTGAGGTACGGCGTAATAGGCCTCAAGATGTGAGTGTGTGTTCGGCGCGATGTAGGCGACCCGGTCCCCCTGCCCAACTCCCAGGGATTGCAGCGCCGTTGACCAGCGGTCGCAACGATCAAGAAACTCCCCATAGGTGAAACGCAGATCGCCATCGACAACCGCCTCCCGCTCTGAATAAAGCCGACGGGCCCGGTGGGCAAATTCCAGGGGAGACAGGGCGATTTCCATGACGGGAGCGTTCCTCGATTATCGTTTGGCGTTCGATCATGAAATCTATCAGACGGCATGCGCCATTGGCGATCAGATTTTCGGTCACCGCCGTGACACCCGCTCTTCATGGAAACCCACCCCTCCGGCCCTATGATCTTGATGTGTTTGTCTGGACAGCGTGATGGATCGGCGACATTCTACGTTTCGACCACAGTCAAATTGCACTCGCACCGTTCACCAGCTGCAAACAGTTGCGTTCTGATCAGATTGAGAAAGTACAGGCGATGATCTCCAGTGCCGATGTAGAAAGTTACAGTCGCGACGGTGTTGTTGTTGTTCGCAACGCCTTTGATCACAGTTGGATTGAGGCTCTGCGTCAGGGGATCGAAGACAACATTGCCCGTCCCAGTGAGCGCGGCCGCATCTGGGATCGCGATGCCGAGGGCCGGTCGTGCTTTTATGACAGCCAGGTGTGGCGCCAAATTGATGCTTACAAAGACTTTGTTCTCAACTCACCGTCGGCGGAAATTGCGGGCCGGTTGATGGGATCGGCGAGCGTCAATTTTTTCTTCGATGCCATATTTGTCCGCACCCCCGGTGCCCAGTTTCGCACACCGTGGCATCAAGATGAGCCCTATTGGTCGGTCGAGGGTTTCGACACCTGCAGCATATGGATGCCACTTGTTGCAGTTGAGAAAAAAAGCGCACTTGAATTTGTGCGAGGTTCTCACTTGTGGACGCAAAAATTCCGTCAAACCAATTTTGGCGCTCTGACAAATGACCCACGCGACCAGGTGGAATACCGCGACGATGGAACGGTTGAGTTTCCCGACATTGAGGCTACCCGCGAGCAATATGACATCGTCAGTTGGGAGATGAACCCGGGAGACTGCGTCGCCTTCAACGCCCGCATCATCCACGGCGGCTCAGGCAACCTGTCTGAAGGACGTGACCTCAAAGTCTTCAATACGCAATGGCTCGGAGACGATGTTCGCGTTGTTTTCCGCGAGGAAGGCATGGATCCGGACCATTCCGCCGTCATGGCCGAATATGGCCTGAGCCCTGGTGACAGGCCTGGCACAGAGCTTTATCCACAGGTCTGGGCTGCAGCCTAGGTCGATATCACTCTCCAGAGACCGGAGCCATCACTCCCAGCGCCGGCTTTCGCATGCGGCTGTGAGAATTTCGATGCGATCTTTGTGGACAATCAGATTCTCTTCAAAATTCGCACCACCCATGCCCGGTCTGTCGACAAACACCTCAACAGCGAGCGCCATGTTCTCCTCAATCACCGTCGTCTCACCTGCCACAATCCATGGGCCGTCGATACCGACACCTAGCGTGTGACCGAAACAGGGGAACTGTTGAGAAAAAACACT
>JAJFHB010000296.1 GCA_021775795.1 Hyphomicrobiales bacterium
CTTGTCGGCAGGCTCGAGAAGCTCGCGGATGAGCAAAAATCTTGTCCCGAAGATATTATCTCCGAACTGCGCGGCTTCAGTGACCAGCAGATCGTCACCGTATTGCGCAACCTGCAGCCGCAACTGCTCCTGGAAGCCTTAAGTCACTGGCTGCCGGGACATGAGGGCGGCCGGCCGATTGATCTTGTGGTGTCAGAAACATCAGATGACGCCGATGTCGATCAACGCAAAGGCGCACGGCGGCGCACCTTGCGGGCGGGCAAAATTGTCTACAACAACAACATGTGCGTTATCGACTGTCAGATTACAGATATGTCGGACACGGGCTGTCGCGTCTCGGTTGTCAGCAGCACGGGCGTGCCAAACTATTTTGTTCTGCATGTGCAAGGCGGCGACGCCAAGCATGAATGCGAAGTCGCCTGGCGGACGACAGACGAAATGGGTTTGAGGTATCTGGTTTAAAGCTGTAAGACCGCCGGGTTGAGATCAGAGCTGCAATCTGTCTCAACTTGCTCTTTAGCCATCTGTGCTGGAAAGGTTCCATTCGGCCAGGAGCTTTGGCAGCGCCGCTTCCCAATCCATCACACCTGCTTTGTCGGCCCAGTCGTGATACTGGCTTGTCAGCGCACGGGCGCGGCCGGTATTGCCGTGAACGATGTTGTTCAACTCGGTTCGGTCGGCTTCCATGTCGTAAAGCTCCCAGTCACATCCGTGCAGACGTACGAGTTTGAACTGTCCCATCCGGATGGCGGCGTTACCTTCGTGCTCGAAAAATATCGGCTGCTCCCGCTTCCAGCCTTTGCCCTGCATCAGATCCAACAGGTTTTCCCCCTGACAGGGCTGGATGTCATGCCCGTCGAGCTCTTTGAGATATGGCGCCCCGGCCGCTGCAAGAACTGTGGGCAGAATGTCGACGACGTGACACGGCGCATGTGCAGTTGTACGGGGTTTGAAACCGTTGGGCCAATGGGCCACCAGCGGGGTCGAGATGCCGCCCTCATGGACGTAGTGTTTGAACAGGCGAAATGGTGCGTTTGACACATTCGCCCAGGGTTTGTCATAGCTTTGGAAGGTCTGCGCATCTCCCGGACGCAGGTTTGGTATGTTTCCCAGTGTGATCTTGCGGCCGTCCTGGGTTGTGTCGGGATAGAATTGCGCCCAGCCATCCTCCGCCATGAACTCGGCGCAGCCGCCATTGTCTGACAGAAACAGGATCAAGGTATCATCCAGCTGCTCAAGACGTCGGAGTGCCGAGACAAGCGTACCGATAGATTGATCCATCCGATCAACCATCGCCGCATAGGTGGCCATTTTGCTGGCCTCCCAATCCTTGTAGGTTTCCTGAGACCAGTGATGCACCCCCTCATCGCGGGGTGAAATATCCCAGTTCGTCTGGAATATGCCGGAACCGTTCATGGTTTCGTGGCGGGCCGTACGGATGGCGTCCCAGCCTTTGTCGTAGACACCGTCATAGCGGGCGATGTCTTCCGCGTGTGCATGAAGCGGCCAGTGTGGGGCCGTATGGGCGAGATAGAGGAAGAAGGGTTGATCGTCGGTTGCGGCCTCTTCGATCATACCGATGGCTTTGTCGGTGATGGCGTCGGTGAAGCAGAAATCATCCGGCAGAGTTTCGACCCGGGCGTCGTCCGCCATCACATAGTGCGGTGAAAAGAAACTGGCCGCTCCGTCCACAATTCCAAAGAAACGGTCAAAGCCGCGTTGCCGGGGTGTTGGATGCTCCACCTCGCCGGGCCGCCAGTTGTCATAGTTGCGGGCTTCAAAGTCACCTGCGACATGCCACTTGCCGGACATGAGTGTGCGATAGCCCGCCGCCCGCAGATGCTCGGCGATGGTTGCACTGTCGTTGCGCAAGAACCCCTGATAGGCCGGCGTTCCAAGATTGGTGCCCATATGCCCGATCCCGGCATTGTGCGGGTACAGGCCGGTCAGCAGTGAGGCGCGCGTTGGACAGCAGCGGGCGCAGTTGTACATGGCGGAAAGCAAGGCCCCCTCGCGCGCCAGAGCATCAATGTTCGGGGTGCGGATTTCCGATCCCGTACAGCCGAGGTCCGCAAACCCCATATCGTCCGCCAAAATGAGGATGATGTTGGTTTTTTTGGCCATCTGCGGAACCGCCTAACCGTCCATTTCTTCGCGGATTTCGATCAGGCTTTCCTGTACCGCTTCAGACAGGTGATCAATTTCAGCGCCGGTCATGGGCGTTGAAAGGCAACCCAGACCCCAGGCGCTAATCAATACGCCCCGGTTGACGAGCTTGGGATGCAGGGCTGCAACAATGCGGTGGTGGCGGTCAGAGGTTGCACGGTAGACAGCGCGGTAATCGGTCAGAGGTTCTGTTGAGAACGTCATGATGAAAATTGAAGACTGACCCGTTACCTGACCTTCAAATCCGGCCGCCGCTATGGCTTCACGAAGCTGGCTGCGGGTGCGCTCGCCCAAAGCGTTCAACCGATCCACCGCCTCATGATCATAGGCGTTCATGGTCGCAACGCCTGCGGCCATGGTCAAAGGATGAGCCGTAAAGGTGCCTGATTGGGGAACTGCGGGCTTGCCGTTTGTGGCATCAAACATTTCCATGATGTCTGCCCGGCCGGCGAGACCGCCAACCGGCATGCCGCCGCCGATAATCTTGCCCATGGTTGTGAGGTCAGGTGTAACGCCCAGCCATTCCTGTGCGCCGCCATAGGCCATGCGCAGAGTGATGACTTCATCGACAATGAGCAGGGCGCCATTTGATGAGGTGAACTCCCGCAACATGGCGATGAACTCTGGTGATGCCGGATGGCCGCCACACCGGGCAGGCACGAGGTCGAGAAGGACGCCTGCAAGATCGTCGGCATGGGCCTCGAGAATTGTGCGCGCCGCTGCTGCATCATTGAAGGGGATCACCACCATTGAATCGAGCAGGCCCGCGGGAACACCTTCTGAAAACCCGACGCTTTTCTGGCGGCCCTGGCCCCAGTTCTGCGGCGTTGGATCGAGACTTACCTCGGCAAAATCGTTGGAGCCGTGGTAGACACCCTCGCACTTTGCGATCTTGGATTTTCCGGTGAAGGCGCGCGCCGCCTTCATGGCGTTCATTACGGCTTCGGATCCGGTGACAACGAAGCGGATTTTTTCGAAGCTCTCATTTCGCGCACAGACAATTTCGGCAAGCTCAACTTCCTGTTCCGTCGCCAGAGCAGAGCATGTGAGGCGTTTTGCCTGTTCGGTAATGGCGTCCACCACGTCTGGGTGTTGATGGCCCAATATGGTGACGCAGTAATTATTATGAAAATCGATCAGCTCATTGCCGTCGATGTCACGCATGCGGCAGCCCTGAGCTTCGCGGGCATAGACCATGTGCGGGGGAAAGTAAGTCTGGTTGCGGGTGCTGCCGCCGGGCATGACATGTTTGGCACGCTCGAAAAGCCGGGCCGATTTCGAGTCAAAGTTGGGAAAGCCTGTGGTCATGAAATGCCGTCCTGAGGAGATGTTCG
>JAJFHB010000297.1 GCA_021775795.1 Hyphomicrobiales bacterium
AACGCCCAGAAGGCGAAACTCCGTGCCATCGGCTTCTGTTTTCAGCAGTGACCGGGTTGCTTTGAAAATTCGGTCAGCCAATTGGGTTGGCTCCGGCAGCTTCCGGTTTCGGGTGCGGATGCGAAAGTCTGTGCTCTTGAGTTTGAGTACGGCCGTTTCACCTGAAAGGCCTGACGCCTTGGCCCGCCTTGAGACCTTTTCCGCAAGCGGCCAGAGTATGCGTTCGAGTTCCTTGAAATCGGAGATGTCCGTGTTGAATGTGGTTTCGGCGCTGATGCTTTTGGCTTCGCCGTGAGGAGTAACAGTGCGTGTGTCGATACCGCGGGAGAGATGGTACAGCCGCTCGCCCATCTTGCCGAAGCGGTTCGCGAGATCCTTGCGTGATGTGGTCTGGAGTTGGCCGATTGTCCGAATGCCATCCTTTGCAAGTTTGCGCTGAAAGGC
Organism: Hyphomicrobiales bacterium; assembly: GCA_021775795.1. Lineage (GTDB taxonomy): Bacteria > Pseudomonadota > Alphaproteobacteria > Rhizobiales > JAJFHB01 > JAJFHB01. The sequence continues at coordinate 445 of JAJFHB010000297.1, forward strand.
TTTCCCGACACCCCAGATGAGAGACACGGGCTGCACTCTCAAAAATTCGAACGTTTCAGCTTCTCCTATGACGGAAAACCCCTTTGGTTTGTCCAGATCCGAGGCAACTTTGGCCAGAAACTTGTTATGCGACAGGCCGACAGATGCGGTGACACCCACTTCCTTCTCGATGCGCTGGATCAATGACACCAACGTGCGGGCGGGGCTTTGCCGGTGCAGCCGTTGCGTGCCGGACAGATCGAGGAAGGCTTCATCAATGGACAGGGGCTCAACGCTGGGCGTTACTTCCCGCATCAATTTGCGAACCTCCCGGCCGGCCTTGGAGTATTTCTCCATGTCCGGTCGAACCACCACCGCATCTGGGCATAGCTTCAAAGCCTTGAACATGGGCATGGCAGAGCCTACGCCTCTAATGCGGGCGATATAGCAGGCGGTGGAGACCACCCCCCGGCGGCCGCCGCCGATGATCAGCGGTTTATTCTCAAGTTCAGGGTTGTCACGCTTTTCTACCGCTGCATAAAACGCATCGCAGTCGATGTGCGCAATGGACAGATCGTGCAGCTCCGGGTGCCTTAGAATGCGGGGGCTATGGCAGTTGGGACACAGATCCGTTCCATGGACATCATGCAGGCAGACCCGGCAAATGGCTGACACTTGTTCCTGCCTTGAAGTGTTCATAGCTCCAGTTCGCCGCAACAAACGCCTGCCCGAACCGCAAGAGCCAGGTTCGGGAAATGTGCGCATATTCAATTGGTTACAGTGCCAACCCGAATCAATAACAAAGACTCAAAATCGTCTCGTGGCTGACACCTTGCAACTATGCCCGTGGCCGCCGTGCCATGCAACTGACAGGTAGATCACCAAAGACGCGCTGCACCACGGACACCGCTCGCGTCACCATGCCTGGCCCGAACGATGGTTGTGGAAGGAGCGTCTGAGAAGATCCAGGGGCGCATCTGATCCGGCAGGTCCGTGTAGAGATGGTCGAGAAGTGACAGACCACCACCCAGGACAATGACATCCGGATCGATAACATTCACGACCACTGAAAGCCCACGAGCCAGCCTGTCAGTATGGCGGTTCAGTGTTGATTGCGCGTGCCCATCACCCGCAGCCGCACGTGCCGCAACATCATTTGCTGAAAGGTGAACACCATTTATGTCGTGATGATCCCGTGCCATTCCCGGGCCGGACACCCATGTTTCGAGGCAGCCACGGCGCCCACACCAGCACTCAGGACCGGGATGTTCATCTTCGCGCTGCCAAGGCAGGGGAGTATGTCCCCACTCTCCGCCAATCCGCTGCGAGCCTTCATGCAGCTTGCCGTTCATGACAATGCCGCCGCCGCAGCCTGTACCGATGATGACACCGAACACGCAAGGCGAGCCTGTAGCGGCGCCATCATGCGCCTCTGAAAGAGCGAAACAGTTTGCATCATTTGCGAGCCGAACCGGCCGCGACAGAGCCTCTTCAAGATCTGCCGCAAAGGGCTTGCCATTGAGCCACGTCGAATTTGCATTCTGTATGAGCCCCGTTTGCGGCGAAACAGAACCTGGAATGCCAATGCCAACCGTACCCTTCACGAGTAATTCGCTCTCCAGGGAGGCCACAATGCCAGCTATGGCGCTTACCGTACCGCTGTAGCTCATCCGTGGTGTTGGTATGCGGAGTTCGTGCAGAATTTCGTCGTTGGGTCCGATCGCGATGGCAGCGATTTTTGTGCCGCCGAGATCGACACCGATTCGCACTGCCGGTCCGGGCATATCGCTAGATCGTCCCTTCCGCGCGCAGCAGTTCATGAATGAAGCTGTGTGTGTCTGTCCACGTGTCGGTGCGAAGGGCTACTCCGTCAAGCGGTTCAACGTGGCGCGCAAACCGTGCATCGGGGATGAAGTGCACCAGGTGCACGTCGGGGCAGGACTCGCCAACCGAGCGGATGTTGTTGGGACTGTCGTCTATGAAAAACGTGGTATGCGGCATGCCCTTGAGGAGAGCTCTGACCGCGGGTCCCTTTTCGCCGGAGTTTGAAACAACGGGATAAGGCATGCCGTGATCCAACAGATTGGCGACACGATCTTCCTTGTAGCGCTCCGGCAGGTTGGTGAGCATGACGATTTCGGTGTGCGCGCTCAAGGCGCTCAGCGATTCGCTGGCACCCACAATGGGATCCATGATTCTGGTGCGTGCTTCGAAACAGTCGGCCAGGAGCTCCCAAAGATGGCCTGTTTCTACCGGCTCGTTGGACACCTTCTTGCGAACATTTCCGTTGAGCGCGAAGCTGGAAGTGTCGAGCCAGCAATCATTTTCGTGCAAATGTGCTTCGAGGCTCTGGATGAAATGGACCACCACTTCGTCCACATCGCAGATCAAGAGCGGGCGGTTACGATCAAGCGTCAATTCATCGATCTGGCGGCGGACATTATCTTTGAGCTCGGTGATGGTAACGTCCCTCTAATATTCCTGGTGGCCTTGCAGGGCATACAGCGCGATTGCCGGCGTTTCCGGGGCGATGTCAGCAAATTCAGCGAGGCCAAGCACAAGGCTGTCATCGCTCAGAACATACTCCAGTATGCCGGTGAGTATTCCCCTGTCATAGGCAGTTTTGCGGAGTTCGTCGACACTTAGCCCGCTCAACGCCATGAAGCGCTCAAGCCTGTCTGTTTCCTCGCTCAAAAACAGCAAGCCCTGGGCCGCTACAGCTTCTGCTTCGGACTCGGAAAGACGACTTTGCTTCACTTTGAGTGGCCTCGTGTTCAATTCTTCGTTTTTAATGTGGATTCCGGGCAAAGATTAAACAGTTGGTTACCTGTTTAACGTGAAATGTAACCAACAGGGGGACCTTAGAAGCCGCTTGATCATTCTCAAATAGTCCTTCGCGAGGGAGCTGCTACAATATGCACGCAACCGTTGTCAATGTGTCGGAGGGCGGATCGGGCTTCAAGGAACGGCAGGTCATGACCAAAACGATCCTTATCGTTGAAGACAATGAGCTTAACATGAAGCTCTTCAACGACCTGCTTGAAGCCCATGGATACAAGACGCTGCAGACCCGTGACGGTCTCTCCGCGCTTGAAATCGCACGTGAACACAAACCTGACCTGATTCTCATGGATATTCAGTTGCCGGAAGTTTCAGGTCTGGAGGTCACGAAGTGGCTTAAGGAAGATGAGCGTCTGCGCTCCATTCCTGTGATCGCTGTAACGGCGTTCGCCATGAAGGGTGACGAAGAGAAGATCAGGGAAGGGGGCTGTGAGGCCTACATTTCCAAACCGATTTCCGTAAATGGTTTCCTCGAAACCGTAGACAAATTCATTGGACCCCAGCAATGACGGCGCGCGTACTGGTCGTTGACGACATACTGGCAAATGTGAAGCTGCTCGAAGCCAAGCTTACGGCTGAGTATTTTGACGTCTCCACCGCAAGAAGTGGTGTCGAGGCCCTCGAAGTCGTTCAACAGTCCATGCCGGACATCGTCCTGCTTGACGTGATGATGCCGGGCATGGACGGGTTCGAAACCTGTGAACGCCTTAAGGCAAACCCCAACACCCAGCACATACCCGTCATCATGGTCACAGCGCTCGATCAGCCGCAGGACCGTGTAAAGGGCCTGGAATCGGGTGCCGACGATTTTCTGACAAAGCCCGTGAGCGATGTTGCCCTCTTTTCCCGGGTGAAAAGTCTGGTGCGCCTGAAGATGCTGACCGACGAGTTGCGGTCACGTGCCGCCACCAGCGAACGCATGGGGCTTATCGACCGGAACCTGCAGGAAGCCATGGCGCGCAAGCCCGGCAAGATCATGCTTGTGGACGACAAGGAAAACTCGGTCGAGCGCTTCAAGACCGCGCTTGGCGAGCGTCACGAAGTAACGATTATAGAGGACCCGCAGACCGCTTTGTTTGAAGCGGCTGAGAATGAATGGGAACTGCTGATCGTCAGCCTGAGTCTGAAAGAATTCGATGGCCTGCGTTTGTGCTCGCAACTTCGTTCGCTGGAGCGCACGCGCAACCTGCCGATTCTGATTGTGGTCGAGCCCCATGACAGCGCCCGCCTGCTGCGCGGTCTCGACATGGGCGTGAATGATTACCTGATGCGGCCCGTCGATCAAAATGAGCTTCTGGCGCGTGTCTACACACAGCTCAGGCGCCAGCGCTATACAGAACAACTGCGGGAAAATTTCCAGCAAAGCATGGAAATGGCGGTTACGGACGTGCTCACGGGCCTCTTCAATCGCCGTTACATGGAAACCCACCTGGGCACTCTCGTCGATCAGGCTGCCCACAGGGGCAAGGCCATGTCCATCCTGGTTATCGACATCGACTTCTTCAAAGCCGTGAATGACAATCATGGTCACCATGTTGGGGATCAGGTGCTGACAGAGTTTGCCGCTCGCATTCGCGCCAACGTCCGCAGCATCGATATGGCCTGCCGGTTGGGTGGGGAAGAGTTTGTCCTCGTGATGCCGGATACAGATATGGCGCTGGCTTATCGTATTGGTGAGCGCCTGAGGCAGATCATCGCCAGCGCACCTTTCGAGGTCGAATCCACGAACAGGCCGCTCGACATCACGATCTCTATAGGTGTGTCAGCTCTTGATGGCGCAGCAGACACTCCAGAAGAACTGCTAAAACGCGCGGATCAGGCGCTCTATCGCGCCAAGCGTGATGGCAGAAACCGTGTGGTTGCAGACGCAGCCTAGCTGCTGTAGTCCAAACTTTCGCCAGCGCAGGCGTATTCACACAACAAATCCTCCCGACATTGCAGCATA
>JAJFHB010000298.1 GCA_021775795.1 Hyphomicrobiales bacterium
TCCCGGAGCACATCAGCCTGTTGCTTGCGGGCAACAGCGGTGTTGCCACCGCTTGTTTCCTGGAACAATGAAAGCGTTTCAAGTTCGTCATCATTCGGCGGAATGATTGCCAGGTCGACATAATTCAGCCGATCAGGATCATTGATGATCTTCTTGTGGAGTTTTTTCGCCTGCAGAAAGGCCCGGCCATACTTGTAGAACTTGCCGAGCGTTTCCAGCGCAAACATGGGATAAAAAATCAGCGGATTGCGGATAGGCAGGCCAGGACGCCGGCTCTTTCTGCTTCTCGCCCGAACAATGCCCCCCTCAAGCGGATGCACTTTTTCAACAGCGTAGATGAGATAAAACTCATAGATGTCGCTGATGCGCGTGCGCATGTTCGACTTTGGCAAGGCAGCAGCCCGCCGGGCAATGGTTTCGATGTGCTCGGGGCTGAAGTAGCTGTCCCAGGCTTCTTTGTACGTCTCTTCCCAGTCCGTGTCAGACATCACCGGATGTCGCGAGACGCGGTGATAAAGATCGTAGTTGTTCAGGTCCGGTGCCATCCAGTCGCCGTTTGCCAGCATTTTCTGGTGGTCTTCGGAGCCGGGCAAGGGTGTGAGAAAGAAGAATTCAAGGATGTCGATTGGCAGCTCGCGTTTGATGATCTCCACATCCCGGAGCACGGAAGCCTTCGTGTCCGCGGGAAAACCTATGATGTAGCCCGCATAAATGACGGCGCCATGTTCCCGCCACTCCTGCAGCATCACGCGATATTCGGTGATCTTGTTTTGCCGTTTCTTGGCGGCGAGGAGATTGTCGGGATTTATGTTTTCCAGGCCGATGAAAACGCGATGCACCCCTGCACGGCAGGCCTTTGCAATAAAATTGGGGAGCTTGTGGCAGAGCGTATCTACCTGAATGATGAGATTAACACGGATGCCTTCGTGCTCCCGCAGCCAGATCAACCGGTCGAGCAGGGCTTCCCAATGAGTGTTCCGGGCGAAATTGTCATCGGTGACAAAAAATGTCTCGATGTTCTGCACCGCATTTGCGCGAATAATCTTTTCCAGATCATCGGGGGTGCGGAAGCGGCTCTTTCTGCCCTGCACATTGATAATCGTGCAGAATGAACATTGAAACGGACATCCGCGCCCAAGATCGAAGCTTGCAAGGTTCGTGTCTGTCCGTCCCACCACATCATGTGACAGAAACGGAAACGGCTGGCCCTCAAGGCTTGGAAGGTCCTTCATGTAATTATACAGCGGCTTCATCTCACCCGCGTAGGCATCGCGTATCAGATCCGCCAGACGATCCTCTTCGGATTCACCGGCAAAAATCGAAACTCCCATGTCCATAGCTTCGCGAATTTCTGCAGGCAGTTCGGGCAGCATGGAGAGACAACCGGAAACATGAAAGCCGCCGATACAGACCGGCAGGTCTTCGGCAATAAACTGCCGGGCGAGATCAACGGCGCGGGGAAACTGATTTGATTGCACGCCCACCAGACAGACAAGTGCCCGGCCGCCGCTTTGTCTTATCTCGCGGGCCAGCTTGCGCGGTAGAACTTCTGCGTTTGATTCATCGATCGGCCGGAGCCGTATCTCGACGTCTGGCCCAAGAATTTCACGTTCAATGCAATCGAGCGCCAGGCCGTTTATAGCGGCCAGGGTATTTGATGGAATCCACGACCGGAACCACTGAATTGGATAGCCGTCATCATCATAGTGCGACGGTCGAATCATGATGAAATGAAACACTTCGCGAGGGTGCGCGGACATATTGGCCAAAACCTGACGCTGATACTGTGGAATCCATGCACTATGTTTGAAAGCTGCGATGGAAGCAAGCTGGCTGCGCGGACGTTGTGGTATCTGTCGCTGCTGGGAGACAACCGTCAGTCGGTGTCGTCAGCCCTCACTCACCGCGAGGCGGGCGGAAGAGGTAGATGATGATCCACACGGGAAGCACCACCATTGCGCCGAGAACGATATGCGGAATGGCCCAACTGGCGCCTTGCTGCAACCAGGTCAGGATGCGTTCGGGCGTCAGGCCAATATCTGCCAGTACCTGCTCTGCTGTGACATTGAGGGTTGAAAGTACAACCCCCAGCAGAAGCGAGGCCAGGCCGATCTTCACGATCGTTGCGGCAATTCGATAAAACATTGTTTTGCGATGAGTTCCATCCCTAGATCATCGCAGACAGTTTAGGCGAAAATGCCTTAATGACACGTAATCTCTGAACTCTCTTCTAGTTGTCGCCTGTGAGACCCTGCAGAAGGTCATTCAGGCCCGAACCACCGTCCTCACCCAGAACATCATCTAAAACGTCTTCGACCTGACTTGCGGCGTCGTCGCCGACGACATTATCAAGCACGTTATCGACCGTTTCGCCAATGTTGCTGGTGTCGATATCACCCAGCAACTCGAGTTGCTGGAGCGCTTGTTCCGGATTTGTCAGAATGCCGGCGATGTCGGGATAAATATCCGGGTTCGACCAGGGTCCCTTGATGATGATAGGCACATTGAATCCGGTCAGATCTGCAACACCACCTTGCCCCTCCAGAGAGGCAACAAGCTTTGGCTCCACTTTGTAGTCAATATACTGGGATGGCATATTGACTGTTCCTGCACCCGTCAGGCGCACCAGAGGGCCAATCATCGCCAGATCATTGTTGACCGCGATACCCTGATTGATCTGGTAGGTGGCGGACAAAGAGGCGAAATCAGTCTTTTGAGAATCCGAACGTTCCCAGCCATTAAGGATGCTGCCGGTCAGGTTGCGCATCATCGAGGCGATGTTGATGCCACGGATAGCGCCGTCGGTGAACAGCATCTGAGCGTTGCCGGCGAGGCTGGAGACGATTGCTGCTTGCGAGTTTCCAGCGCCGTTGACACGGACCGACATTTGAGCCGCGCCTTCAATCCAGTCGAAATCTGCAAAGTCGTTCAAGAACGGATTGGCGGATATGCGGTCCGCATCAAGGCCCGCGGATATCACGGCCGTACCGCTTGAGCCGTCGAGTTGGACAAACCCGGTTGCGTTGCCGTCGTAGAGGGAAAGCTGTTCAACCTGTGCATCAAGCCGGCCGCTTTCAAGCGTCACGCTCGCCAGCACATTTCCGGTTGTAACCTGCTGGAAGATAAGCTGCGTTGCCGCCAGTCGCAGTTCTGCATCGACTGCTGAGAGGCCGGAAACATCAATAGGGTCGTTGCTCCAGCCGCTTCCACCACCTGAACCGCCCTCAGATCCGCTTCCACTGCCGCCAAGGTAGGTGTTGAGGTTGATCTGGTCGACACCGAGATTTGCAGTAATGCGGGGCCGGGCACCACCGGTGCCAATTGTTACGGCACCCTGTCCGCGCATGCCGTCCAGGGCGATTTGAGCCTCACTCAAAGAGATCTCATCGGGTGCCATGCGCAACGCAGCGGTGACCTCGAATGCTCCAAGACCATTGCCGGGGGCAAGGGGGTTTCCCGCCCAGCCGGCCAGTGATCTTATAGAGGGCGAAGACGCCTCAACATCGCCATCCAGCACAAAGCCGTTCACAAGCGAGATGCCGCCGCGATAGCTGGCAGTCAGGTGTGTTGACGACAGTTGTACATCGACGCTTCCGATGCGCTCTTCCGAAAGTTGGGAGACCGGCCCCAGAACACTGTCGAGCGTTACCGTTTCGCCTTGCCAGTCGACTGAGCCATTGAGTGTCAGATCATCATCGAGCGAGGGCAGGGAGAGAGAAACATTCACGCCACGCACTTCGAAGGCATCGCCGGTGGTTTCATCTAGATAGCGCACAATGCCATCAACGATGCGAACATCCTCCAGGCTGACGTTGCGCACAGGTGTGCCGCTGCTGTCCGTTGTCCCGGACGGTTCGTCCGAACTTGCATTTTCCCGTGAACCGCGCCCGGAATCGTTGCCGTCTTCGGCATTTTCAAACGACCAGTTGCTGCGGCCCTCGCTGTCAACAAGCAGGTTGAAGCGCGGCTCCACCAGTTCAAAGCTGTTGACCTGCACGTCGCCGCTGAGAAGAGGCATCAGAGCCAGAGATATCCTCAGTTGATTGGCGGCGAGCACGACGCCTTCAGGCATGCTGGCAGGGTTCGAGATGGAAATGTCATCCATCGACACGGCAATGTTGGGATAGACGGAAAACGAGATATCGCCGCCCAAATTCAGATCCCGGCCCGTTTGCTGTCGGGTGATCTTGGCCACCTGATCGGCGATGACATTCGCGGGAAGCAGAAAGGGCAGGGCAATAACGCCGGCGACGATCAGCACCAGCAAAACAAGAAGGAAGCGAAGTATTTTCATCATGGGCCTGTTGATACAGTAATTGTTGTTTTGAGGCAAAAGCGCAATTGCCCCGGGAACGGTGTTGCTGAAGCGCTGTCCGCTCCGTCATTTCAGGCTGATTTGTCCTTGTCAACGGCGGCTATTTTGGGGCCTATGACGGAAATGAACTTTGGGAGACGCGCCTGTCATGGCCACGCCGCTTTGGGAACCATCTGCTGATCGCATCCGCAATGCAAACGTAACCCGACTTATGTCGCATGTTAATGAGCGATACGGTCTTGGCCTCAATTCCTATGACGCGCTGCAGCGCTATTCCATCGAAAACTCCGAAGAGTTCTGGTCAACGATTTGGGATTTCTGTGGCGTCCGGGCAAGTGAGCGCGGCGAACGCGTTATCGTCGATGGCGACAAGATTCCCGGGGCAAAATACTTTCCCGACGCCCGGCTCAATTATGCCGAGAATCTCCTGCGGCGGCGCGATGCAACGCCCGCTCTCATTTTTCGCGGCGAAGACAAGGCCCGTTCCAGTGTTTCCTGGGCGGAGATGCACGATAAAGTCTCAAGCCTGCAGCAGGGCCTCACCGCCATGGGCTTTACGCAAGGAGACCGTATCGCAGCGATTGTGCCCAACATGCCGGAATCGGCGCTTGCGATGATGGCGGCCGCCTCGTTGGGCGGCATCTGGTCATCGTGCTCCCCCGACTTCGGTGAACGCGGTGTGCTTGATCGCTTTGGCCAGATTGAACCGAAGGTGCTGATTGCCTGCGATGGCTATTATTACAACGGCAAGACAATCGATATCTCGGACAAGCTTGCGCAGGTTGTAGCTGAACTGCCGTCACTGGAACGGGTGATTGTAATCTCCTATCTCGGCCATGCTGATAAAGTTGCAGCGGCCCTGCCGAACGGCATTACATTTGAAGAGTTTGCAGGCGAGCACGCGCCGGCAGATGTAGCATTCACCCAACTGCCATTCGACCATCCGCTCTACATCCTCTTCTCCAGCGGCACGACCGGTGTACCAAAATGCATTGTTCACAGTGCCGGCGGTGTTTTGCTCAAGCACCTCGTCGAGCAACAGCTCCAATGCGATATCAAGCCGGGCGACCGTGTTTTCTATTTTTCCACCTGTGGCTGGATGATGTGGAACTGGCTCATGAGCGGGCTTGCCTGTGAGGCGACGTTGCTGCTCTTCGACGGCTCTCCCTTTGCCCCTTCGGAACGGGTGTTGTTCGATTATGCGGATGAAGAACAGGCAACCATCTTCGGCACATCGGCTAAATACATTGATGCGCTGAAGAAGACCGGCTGGAAGCCAAACGAGACACACTCGCTGCAGAGCGTGGATACGGTCATGTCCACGGGCTCGCCCCTGGCGCCTGAGAGCTTCGATTTCGTCTATGAGGGCATCAAGAAGGATGTCCACCTGTCGTCAATATCCGGTGGCACTGACATTTGCGGCTGCTTCGTTGGCGGTGTTCCGGTTCTGCCGGTCTATCGCGGTGAAATCCAGGCCAGCTTTCTTGGCATGGGTACCGATGTCTGGGACGAGGATGGCAAACACATGGACGGCGGCAAGGGGGAACTTGTCTGTACGGTTGCCTTTCCATCGATGCCTATTGGCTTCTGGAACGATCCCGAGGGTGAAAAATACCACAATGCCTACTTCGCCCGTTTTGACAACATCTGGTGCCATGGTGATTTCGCGGAATGGACCGAGCGTGGAGGCATGGTCATCCACGGCCGCTCCGATGCCACACTGAACCCAGGTGGCGTGCGCATTGGCACAGCTGAAATTTATGCGCAGGTAGAGGCCATGGATGAGGTGATGGAAGCTCTTGCCATTGGTCAGCAGTGGGACAGTGATGTGCGCGTGGTGCTGTTCTTGCGCATGGCGGAAGGAGTTGTTCTTGACGATGAGCTTATTGGCGCAATCAAAAAGCGCGTTCGCACCGGTGCCTCGCCTCGTCATGTCCCGGCCAAGATCGTGGCAGTTGCAGACATTCCGCGCACCAAATCTGGAAAGATCACCGAACTTGCAGTGCGTGACGTGGTGCATGGACGTGAAGTGAAAAACAAGGAAGCGCTGGCAAATCCTGAGGCACTGGATCTTTTTCGCAATATTTCAGAGCTTCAGAACTAATCTCAACACTTGCGATGCATGGCGCAAGCCTCGGGTCTGAGTTGCAGCGTGCGTAGCTTTTACTTCGAAAGAAACGGCTGAAATCTGCAGTCGTTGCTGGGTATGGTTAACAATGATTAAAGTAAGAGCTAATGAAAGGATAACGCGTAACTTAA
>JAJFHB010000299.1 GCA_021775795.1 Hyphomicrobiales bacterium
GATTGCTCTACGACGCGGCTCCAAGAACGGCGCTTGCTTCGACCTGACATTGCCTAAAATCATCCAAGACTGACCCACAATTCGTTCAGCCAGAACAGCTGTTTGAACCAGGTTTGCGCTTCGAATAAGGGACGATACGAAGCATGGCTGCAACGATGGAAGCGCCGCGCCCGCAGGGGCGGCGGCAGGTGCTGCTTGCCGAAGATAATGAAATGACGGCACAGCTTGTCGAATTGATGCTCCGCAACAGCGATCATCAACTCGATGTTGTTTTAAGCGGAAGCGATGCGATCGCTGCTGCATCCGAAAAGCACTATGATGTGGTGCTCATGGACTATCATCTGCCCGATCAGACCGGCCTTGCCGCTGCTCGGGAAATCAGGCGGCAGTTGCGAGAGCAAACGCGCATTGTGGCGATCACGAGCGATCTCAACTCCCTGGCCCATGATGATACCTGGGACAGTGTTGTTGACGCGGTTCTACCAAAACCGATCGGACGCCCTGATCTGATGGCTGCCATTGAGCAAATACGCCCGCTCGCCGGGCAGCTTCATGATGCACACGCGCGAGCCGACAGCAATTTAGAAGCCGATTTGCGCCCAAGTGTCCTGTTGCTGCCGGAAGGTGGATACGGGGATTGGTTGCCTCGTGATGTGCGCGCAGCGGGACCGAATGATGAGGCGCCCGATATTGTCGTTCTGACGCAAACAGCGGCCATACGGGATTTGGGCGATTATCTTGATCCTGTCCGCCGGCTTTACACGCCCGTGATCGACATGACCGGCATGCACGGGGATATGGCGGATATTTCTGTGGGTATGGTATCGGCGGATGCGCTTTGCGATGCCATCGCCGGGGCCAGGAAGATCCTCAAGAGTGTCACCGCTACTCGCACCGGAAAATTTGACCCGACACGCTTGGAAGATGCGCTTTTGCTGTCGCTGTTTGCGCGTGACAGGCCACTGACGCCGGCATTTGATGCAGACTGTCCGGACGCATTACGCTTTCCCCGTGACGCTCTCACAGGACCCTTGCGTCCGGTGGCTGAACGGCTAGCGGATGCGGGCCTTGTGGAGAGAACATTCTTTGATCGTATTCATACCTGCCCGAACTGCCATTCCTCCCGGTTGAACGTTCGTGAGGAATGTCTTCGATGCCGCTCACCACATCTCGATAAAATGACGGTCGGGCACCATTTTTCGTGCAGCCACCACATGTTTGAAGGCGTGTCCGCACTTGGCGCAGAGGTTGTTTGTCTGAAGTGCTCTCAGGCCACGGGCCGCGCCAATGACGAGAATGATACGCTTGGAACAATCATCCACTGCCACTCCTGCAGTCACGAGGCAGGAAGCAGCGCCGTTGGTTACAGGTGTCTTGACTGTGCGGTTCATCATGACAGCGAGGAGGTATCCTTTCGCGACTGGCATTCATACCGGTTGAGCGCCCGGGGCCATTCTGCGGTTACGAGCGGTACCTTCAGCTTGGCATCAGGTGCCGAGCTTGAAGATGATGTGGTGGGGTTCGTACACGCTCTTTTGACGGAGCACTGTCGGATGAATGCCGGTCTGGCGCCTTTCACCGTTCTTCGTCTGACCCTTGAAGGCGTCGAGGTTCTACAAAGAGACCACGGCCTGCGCGCCTGCCGTCAGACTGTGACGTTGTTTGAACGCGCCTTGAGGGAAACTCTTCGTCCCGATCACCAGACTTTGCGGAAGGGTGATTGCTATTATGTGCTTCTTGCAAATTCAACCGTTGCAGAGGTGGAGGCTGGCCTGCCTTACCTAATGCAACGCACGACAGGGCATTTGCAACTTGATCCCGGCGCGAGGGTAGAAATTTGTTCGCCAGGTGACTTTGCCGCACTGTCAGCTGAGGTATTGACCGTTTAGAGAACCGGCGAACCGGGTTGGTTCAAACTCTCCTGGCAGGCAACCGAGCGGAGACGTTTCAGTCGGGCGTGAAAACAATCAAGCGTTTTCAGACTATGCGGGAACCGTTTGAGTGTGCGGACAGTCGTTGCGTGCAGGTCATAACCATGCAAGCTGGTTCTTCTCCCCCTTTCACCCGGGGGGGATTTGAGGCACGAAGTGATGACTGTCCCGCAACAACCAATGCTGAGCCAGAGCGACAGGCGCAAGAGCCTGACGGCTGCGATGTCGTGCATTTGTCTTTTCGGCATCACGGTGGCGGTAATGTCCCCGCTGGTTTCGCTCAATCTCGAGGCCCGTGGTGTCGATCGGACGACCATAGGTCTGATGGCGGCCGTGCCCGCACTCACTCTGCTGGCCGCCAATCCATTTATCCCGACGATGGTGAGGTTGTTTGGCTTCAGCCGCTACATTTACGGCTGCATTGCCTTGCAGCTCGTGTTGGTGTTGCTGATGCCGGTGTTCGACAGTGTGCCGGCCTGGTTCGTTCTTCGCGGCATGATGGGTGCAGCGATCAACGGCATTTTTGTGGCCAGTGAAACCTGGATCAACTCTGTGGCGGAGGAGCGTTCGCGCGGCCGCGTTCTGGCGATCTATGGAACGATACTTTCAGGGAGTTTTGCAGCCGGCCCCCTGATCATTGCGGTTGCCGGTTCGGATGGTTTTGCGCCCTTTCTGGTTGTTGCCGCGATCATCCTGCTTGCGGCCCTTCCGCTACTGTGGACGGCGCAGGTTTCACCGGTGATCGAAGGGCGCTCCACCTTTGGAGTTTTGTCTTTCCTTCTCCTGGCCCCGACGCTTGCGGGTGCTGTGTATCTTTCCGCCTTCAAGGAAATGAGCCTTGCGGCGCTGCTGCCTGTTTATGGTGTTCGGAGCGGCTTGGCAGAAGGCAGTGCAGCAGCGTTGCTGACGGTGGGCTATATCGGTGCGTTGTTGAGTCAGCTGCCGGTCGGCTGGCTGGCAGACAGGATGGATCGGCGCTTGTTGCTCATTTGTCTGACAGTGATCGGATTTGCCGGCGCACTGGGGTTGCCTTACGCAATGCAGGTGGGCGGTTTGATCCTGTGGGTTTTTGTAGCACTTTGGGTAGGTCTTTTCTCTGGCAGCTACATTGTCGCCATGGCGATTGTTGGCGAGCGTTTCAAAGGCGCTGATCTGGTGGCCGCCAATTCTGCATTCGGTTTTCTCTGGGGCATGGGTAGCCTCACCGGACCGGTCGCCTCTGGTGTTGCCATGGATGCAATCGGTACAGACGGCTTTGTTGTACCGATTGCTGTCGTGGCCGGGCTTTACCTGTTGCTTGCCCTCTGGCGGCAGGCAGTGAGGTCCAAAGCTGAACGATCTAAAGCTGGCGCTCCACCATCATCTTCTTGACCTCGGCGATGGCCTTGGCCGGGTTCAGCCCCTTGGGGCAGGCCTTGGCGCAGTTCATGATGGTGTGGCAACGGTACAACCTGAAGGGATCTTCCAGATTGTCGAGGCGTTCACCGGTGGCTTCATCGCGCGAATCGATGAGCCAGCGATAGGCCTGCAATAAGACCGCAGGACCCAGATAGCGATCACTGTTCCACCAATAGCTTGGGCAGGATGTGGAGCAGCAGGCACAAAGAATACACTCGTAGAGCCCATCCAGCTTTTCGCGGTCCTCGTGGCTTTGCCGCCACTCTTTTTGAGGCTCTGGCGTCGATGTTTGAAGAAAAGGTTCGACAGATGCGTGCTGGGCATAAAACTGGCTGAGGTCGGGAATCAGGTCCTTGATCACAGGCATGTGCGGCAGGGGGTAGACTTTGACGCTGCCCTTTACCTCGTCCATGCCCCGGGTACAGGCAAGTGTGTTGACGCCGTCAATGTTCATGGCACAGGAGCCACAGATACCTTCCCGGCAGGAGCGCCTGAAAGTCAGTGTCGGGTCGATCTCGTTCTTGATCTTGATGAGACCATCCAGGACCATTGGGCCACAGCTGTCGAGATCGACAAAATAGACATCAAGGCGCGGATTATCTGTGTTGTCGGGATCCCAACGATAGATCTTGAACTCCCGGAGATTCTTGGCCCCTTCGGGCTTATCCCAGGTTTTACCGTTCTTGACCTTCGATTTGCGGGGAAGCGTCAGTTGCACCATGTCTTGCTGTTCCCTTGGGGCTGCCGGGCGGCGCGCCGCCGACCGTTACAACCGCTGTTTTAGTAGACCCGCTCTTTGGGCGGTATGGGCTGAATGTCGTTGGTGAGTGTGTAAGCGTGCACGGGGCGATAGCCGAGCTTCACTTCGTGTTTTTGATCGTCAATCCAGGCAAGCGTGTGCTGGCGCCATTTCTCATCATCGCGTTTGGAATAGTCTTCGCGGGCATGGGCGCCGCGGCTTTCCTCGCGTGCGGCAGCTCCCTCCATGGTGACGGCGGCCTGCACAATGAGATTGTCATACTCGAGCGTTTCCACCAGGTCGGAATTCCAGATCAATGACCGGTCGGTCACCGAGATGTCGCGAATGCCATCCCAGACGTCCTTGATGTGCTTTCGACCTTCTTCCATGACCTCGCCGGTGCGGAACACCGCGCAATACTCCTGCATCACTTTTTGCATATTGAGGCGGAGCTGGGCTGTTGGCGTGCCACCCGACGCGTGGCGATAATGATCGAGGCGCTCTACAGCGAGTTGGCCGGCGTCTGCTGGGAGCTCAGGATGGCTTTCGCCTGCAGTAACGGTTTCGGCACACTTGAGACCGGCGGCGCGCCCAAAGACAACGAGATCGGTCAGCGAGTTTGAACCAAGTCTGTTGGCGCCATGCACTGAAGCGCTTGCGCATTCACCTACAGCCATAAGGCCGCGAATGGTTGCGTCCGGGTTGTCCTTTGTCGGGGAGATAACTTCGCCCCAGTAATTCGTGGGAATGCCGCCCATGTTGTAGTGCACGGTTGGCAATACCGGTATCGGGTCGCGGGTCAGATCGACGCCGGCAAATATGCGGGCACTCTCTGAAATCCCCGGAAGCCTTTCTGCAAGCAACTCGGGATCAAGATGATCGAGGTGCAGGTAGATGTGATCCTTGTTTGGACCAACACCCCGGCCTTCCCGGATTTCCATAGTCATTGATCGGGAGACGACGTCGCGCGAGGCCAGGTCTTTGGCACTGGGAGCATAGCGCTCCATGAAGCGCTCACCTTCCGAATTGACAAGGTAGCCGCCTTCGCCGCGGGCACCCTCCGTTATGAGGCAGCCGGCGCCATAGATGCCGGTTGGGTGAAACTGAACAAATTCCATGTCCTGCAGCGGCAGATTGGCCCGCAGCACCATGGCATTGCCGTCGCCTGTGCAGGTGTGTGCAGAGGTGCAGGAGAAATAGGCGCGACCGTAACCGCCGGTGGCGAGGATAACCTTGTGTGCCTTAAACCGGTGAAGACTTCCATCTTCCAGG
>JAJFHB010000300.1 GCA_021775795.1 Hyphomicrobiales bacterium
GATGGCGTCGCGCAGCAGCGCGCGTGCCTGTTCAAGCTCCGCCTGCTTCTGCTTGCGCTCAGTCAGATCCAAAACCCCGGCGATGAGAACCTCGCGACCATGAAACATGCCGGCGCGAACGGTTGCAGAAACCCAGAGGTCAGAGCCATCCTGGCGCCGTAGCCGCACTTCGTGATCACGGAGGAAGCCATCTTGTTCAACGAGCAACACCTTGATCTCATCCAGATCATCGGCTGCTACTACATGATCAGCAATCGAGCAGACGTTATCAGCTGTTTGACTGTGTCCGAGCATCTGGGAGGCGCTGGCGCTTTCATAGAGGATCTCGCCACTGTCCGCATCGGCCATCCACACCGGCAGGGGATGGCTTTCCGTGATGCAGCGGAAGAGCTCCTCATTCTGCTGGAGCTGAAGTTGCGCTTTCTTGAACTGGGTGATGTCGACACTGATGAAAGCCCGGCCACCACCCGGTCGTGGATGGGTTGTAAAAAGTTTCCAGCGTCCGCTCTGGGTTTCGACTTCAATGGGCGAACCATCCGCAAGTGCCCAGCGTCTGGCAATTTCGCGTTCCAGAAAACGGGTTTGCGAAACCGGCTCGCCAGCGAAAGATTTAAGGTCAGGCAGCAAGAGACGAATAACATCACAAACACCACTGCCATTCAGGGCGCCTCGCGAGACATCGCCAGTCTCGAACAATGCCGAATTGAGCTCGAGCAGCCGGTCATCATCGTCAAATACCATGAAGCCGGTCGCAACAGTGCCGCCAGCGTCAACATGCAATGGACCCGCAACAGCTGGTTCGCATGCCTCCATAGGCACCTCTATCCGACGCAACACATCTTGGTTGCCAGCAGAGTTCTGTTGCTGTGAGCCGAACATTCAGGCGTTCTCCGTCTTCTTTAAAAAAGCCGGCGGCTGAGACAAGCTCTGCCGCCGCGTTGATCATCGGGTAGTCAGGGTGATGCAGCTGTCTAGTGAGCGTAGTGGCCCGATGTCGTCACATCGCGAGACGCTGCCTTGTGATCGGAATGCAGATGCCGAACCAGATGGCGGGCACCAAGAATGATCATGTCACCAATGAACGTGCGCGCGGCATACCGCTCAGCGAGAGGCATCTGCGTCAGCGCCATCGAACGATGGTCCGTTGCCTGCTGGATATTCGCGTTTGACATAATGTTCATCTCAAAGCTTCCTTCGCATCAACCCTTCAAGTCCGGGCCATTTGGAGACCAAGTGTCGCCTCAGTCATTTGTGGTTCTAAGACCCGTGCGTTTCAGGAGCATGTCTGGCAAAGGCTGTTCAGGTTTCAATTGTTTCAATTCCAACCAACAGATAATTGCCGGAAAAGAGAAACCCGGTTCCTGGGGAGGGAACCGGGTCTGATGCGCTGGCGATTTGGACAGGGTCGAGCAGGGGAGGTGCCAGCTTAGGGGTCGGCGTTTCCGCAAGTGCGGTGTGTCTGTTTGTTGAGAGTAATATGGGAGAGGATTGTTTCGCCCGCATTTCAAAAACACGGTGGAAATGTTTCAATTGTTTCAGTTTGGGGAACAAGATCGTTTCACGGTGATATGGAAGCGACCTAACTGCCGGCCTGCGCCTCTTGTCGGCCCTGTCTTTTCACTTTGCCCCGTTCACGCGCCTCTGAAACCCAGTTGGACACGAAGGCATTTGCCGAAGACGCCCAGCTCTTGATCGGCTGCGCCGCCGGATCATTACCGGGAAAGTAGTTCTCGGGCACGAGAGTTTCCCGCACCGCTTCACGATCCCGCAGATATTCCCGCGCCAGGGTATCTGCATCATACTCCAGATGATTGAAATTGATCACAGCGCCACTCGCCTGATCGCGAACAATACAGGCGCCCGTAATTTCACATCTCGCTACCACTGTGAGCGATGGATGTTCGGAGAGATCCATCTCATGCACTTCCGTATGCCGGGAAACGGGTGTGCGGAACGAGGCCCCGATGTTTCGCATTGCAGGGTCATCTGCGCTCAGGACCGTTTGCTCGAAAATGCCGAACAGTTTGGTGAACATCATCTGCTTGTTGATGCCATAGCGGTGGTGCAGAAAAGCCTGTCCCGCCCAGCAGACATACATCGAATGACCAAGCGATGCAGAGGCCCAATCAAACATCTCGCCAAGTTCTTGCCAGTAGGTCACTTCCTCAAACGGCAACTGCTCAACCGGAGCTCCAGTGATGATGAGGCCGTCAAAATGCTGTGCCCTGACGTCCGACCAGGGCTTGTAGAAGCGCGTCATGTAATCGATTGATGTGCCTTTGGAAACATGCGTATCCGGACGAACCAGCGTCAGTTCAACCGGGTAAGGGGTCCGGCCAAGAAGCCGTGCAAACTGTGTTTCCGTCCGCTGCTTGTCCGGCATCAGATTGACCAGTGCGATCCGCACCGGCTCAAGCATTGTGAGCATATCTTCATAGCCTTCGATCACCGCCAGGCCTTCTTTGCGCAGCGTCTCGCATGCTGGCAGGCCGTCTGGCAGGGCGATGATCATGTGTATGCTCCCGCGAAGTTGAGAATTCTCAAGCTAAGATAGGGAGCATACACCGGACACACAAGTCAGCTCTTGTTATGCAACCCAGCGCCGCAGCGCCTGCGCCCGGTCCTGCGACCGCGCTGCAGAACCATATTCCGCATCCGACACATGCCGGGCAATTGCTTCGTTGACCGCTTGAGCATGACTGATCGGCACCATATGACCCGCATCTGCAAACAGGGTCAGACGCGCATCAGGAACCGTTTCAGCAATCATCTCTGTCACCCGTTGTACAGGCGCCTTTGATTGAAGGCCCATGATCAGTTGCACAGGGCAGGAGATCTCGGCGCATTCCGCGATGTGCCCGGTCTCCGCAAATTCGGAAGCAAAATTGCTGAGGACAGCACCGAGCTGCCCGACCAACCGCTGGCGGCGTTCAGCCGGCATCTGAGACCA
>JAJFHB010000004.1 GCA_021775795.1 Hyphomicrobiales bacterium
TCTGTGTTGATGATCTGTCCCGTATGTCTGACGGTGTTGATCTGGCGGTTATCGCTGGTGCCGCGGCACGTGCATCGGGGCTTCTCCGCGAGGCGCTGGAGGCGGGGGCAAGATCCGCCCTTATTTTCGCAACCCTGCAGCGGGAGGGTGAAGGCGGGGGCTCGCCAATTGACGAAGTGCGCGATATTGCGCGCGCCCATAATGTCCCGTTGCTTGGCCCGGGCTCAATTGGGTTTGCAAATTATGACAAGTCATGCGCCGGCATCTGGATACCGCCACGCCCTGAACATGTGCAGCGCGGCTCAATAGCACTCATCGTTCAGTCAGGATCGCTCTATTCTTACTGCAACAATTTTGACCCCAGGTTTTGCTACAATCTGACGGTTCATCCAGGTCAGGAAGCGGGGGTCTCGACAGCAGAACTCCTTGAGTATGCTCTTGCGCTGCCGGAGACGCGGGTGGTTGGTATTTATCTGGAAACGGTGCGTGAGCCTGAGCGGTTCCGTGCAGCTCTTGAGATTGCTGATGCCAGGGGCATACCCATCGTTGTTGTAAAGCCAGGCCGCAGTGCGCGGGCCCAGGAGACCATCGCCACCCATGCCGGGCGTCTGGCAGGTGACGATGTGATCTATGACGCCCTGTTCAGGGCACATGGCGTGGTTCGCGCCGAAACTCTCGATGAGTTTTACGCCACATTGCTCCTGTTCGATAAAACAGACGTTCCAGGACCCGGCGGCCTCGCCGTTGTCACCGATTCCGGGGGCCAGCGTTCCGTTCTGATTGATGAAGCGGAAAGGGCGGGCCTGCCACTTGCCGAGTTTGCGCCGGCAACACGGCAGAAACTGCGGCAACAGCTATCACCCGAACTGCCTGACGATAATCCGATCGACATGTGGGGCGGTGAGGAAAATGTGACCGAACACATTCGGGCGTGCCTGGAGATTGCCGTGAGCGATCCGGCGACCGCTGTGGCAGGGGTTTATACAGAACTTGGCGCCTCTGATTTGGATGGATTTGTGAGGGCGTTTGCTAACGCATCGGTGCAAATCTCATCAACAACAGACAAACCCATATGCGGGCTCACGTATTCCAGCAGGCATTATTATCCCGCCTCAATTCGGCTCATGGACGAGGCCGGTCTTGCGGTGCTGGATGGCGTCCGCCCAGGTGTTGCAGCCCTCTCTCATCTTCTTGCCAGGCGTGATCGGGGCTTGCGCGTGTCTTCTCCATGCCCGCCCATGACAACGGCACAACGGGAAACCCTTGCGCCGCTTGTCGAGGCGGCCCTGACCGGCGGAGAGCAGGAGGCACTTGAGCTTCTCAGCGCGGCGGGGATTGCAACCGTCAGAACAATCAAGGCTGCAAATGAGCGTGAGGTGCTGGCTGCATTTGAAAAGCTTGGCGGACCCGTGGCGCTCAAGACCGACATGGGTCATGCCCACAAATCTGAATTTGGGGGCGTTGTGCTCTCGCTCACCAGATCGCATGAGGCGCAGCAAGCCTATGTTGAAATGGCCGGGCGCCTCGGCCCGCGGGTGATTGTTGCTGCAATGGTGGAGCCGGGGGTCGAGGTGGCGTTAGGCGCTGTCGGGCAAAGTCAGTTTGGAGCATCGGTAATGGTGGGCGCTGGTGGAACGCTCGTCGAAGTTCTGGACGATGTGGTGTTTGCTCTTACGCCTCTGAGCGAGATGGCCGCTGCCGAGGCGATAGCGCGTACCCGCATTTCACGACTTCTGGATGGCGTGCGCGGCAAGCCACCGTGCGATGCTAAGGCCGTCTGTGCGGCGCTCGTTAATCTCGCACGGCTGGTGGACGCCTTTGGCAATGAGATTGGTGAGATAGATGTGAACCCGTTGATAGCGTCGGCAACAGGGTGTGTTGCCGTCGATGCCGTTGTGAAGCCTCTTCCACGGCTGGGAGAAGATTCAAACCCCGAAGGGGTTGGGACTTGACGGACGCTGCGAACTGGCGTGCATTGCAAAAAACATTGAGACGATCAGGGAGAATTTCATGTCGGAGAATCCAATTGTAAGCACGGTTCGAAATGGTGGCGTGCTGGAAATAACCATCGACCGGCCGCCGGCAAATGCCATCAATCGTGAGGCCAGCCGGGCGATCTACGCGGCGCTGCGTGAACTGCAGGATGACAAGAGCTTGAGCGTCGGCCTGATCACCGCTAACGGCGATCGGGTGTTTTCGGCTGGGTGGGACCTGAAAGAACTGGCCAGTGAGGGATATGATCCCGATCTTGATGCGGACCCTGTGCTTGGCAATGGTCCCGGCGGCTTTGCCGGCATCACGGAGTTTGATGATCTCTTGAAGCCCGTGATCGCTGCGGTAAACGGCGCAGCCGTCGGCGGCGGTTTTGAGATCGTTCTTGCCTGTGACGTGGTGGTGATGGCCGATAACGCGTTTTATCAACTGCCTGAAATGCAACGGGGCTTTCTGGCGGATGCTGGCGCTGTGCAGCGCCTGCCACGAAAAGTGCCTCAAAATGTTGCAACAGAAATGCTGCTCACCGGTCGACGCATGGAGGCTGCCGAGGCGGAGCGCTGGGGATTGGCGCATAAGGTCGTTCCGCGGGCTGAACTGATGCAGGAAGCGCGCACCCTGGCGATAGAGATATCCAAAGGTGCGCCGCTGGCGTTGCAGGCGTTGAAGGCGGTTATGAAGAAAATTGAGACCGTGCCTGTCCACGATGCATTGAACATTACGAAACCCGGCAAGAGCGGGCTGGATATCTACGAACGTATGGTGAAGTCGGAAGATTTTCTCGAAGGTGCACGGGCCTATTCAGAAAAGCGCGACCCGGTGTGGAAGGGTGATTGAGCGCGAGCTGCTTCCATATCAAAGTGAAGCCATCCGGGGACAACCGGATGGCGGCGGAAAGTGTCAAAACTGCTCAAGCTGTGGGGCTTTGCAGCATTTTTTCTGCCAAAAGACGCAGTTCTGAGCGTTTGATTTTGCGGCCGTTAGGGCCGTCTGTTGAGGGAAAAGCATCCACTTCGATAATGCGCGCGGGAACCTTGAAACGTGCAAGGCCGCCGGTGCAGTGGGCGAGTGCTTTTTCTTCATCGATGCTGCCGGGAATTGACGCAAGTACGAAGGATACCGGCCGCATCCTTCCGTCCACCTCGACGGCGACTGTCTGGGAAGATTGAACCTCTTCGCTCTGCTCGATCCAGGCGTCGATCTCAGCGGGATTTACAAGGAAGCCACCAAGCCGGAGACTGTCACCCATACGGGCCTCGAAGATAAAGCGG
>JAJFHB010000031.1 GCA_021775795.1 Hyphomicrobiales bacterium
GGCTTTGTCCAGTTTGAACGACACAACGACGCGGGCCGGTTTCTTTTTCTCGACACGCTCAAGGACGGGACAACGTCTGCAGGAGAATACTGCAGCTCGCGCCGCCAATGGCTGAGCGAACGCCTCGCTGCTGCACAAGACAAGCCGGTCTATCTCTTCATGCACCACCCGCCGTTCGACATCAATGTGCCCTACATGGACCGCATCAAACTCGAAGAGGCAGATGCCTTTGCCAGGATCGCTTTGGCGCATGGAAACGTCCGGCACATATTTTTTGCCCATGTGCACCGGCCGGTTCAGGTAGTCTGGCATGGCATTTCAGCCACAGCCCTCCCGGCCCTCAACCATCAAGTACCCCTGCGCCGCGAAAGCGTGTCGTCGCGCTACAGCAATGAACCGCCCATGTATGCCGTGGTGGAGATCGATGACAACCGCCTGGTGGTCAACGCGGACTGCTTCCTCGACCGCCATGCCTGCGACATGCCGCCGAACAAGCGCTGAAACGCCGACAGGCTGTTGAAGCTGAAGGTTTATTGCGGCTCTTCGTTGAGATTGTCGGGCGCAAACACATCGCCAAACGTCGACGAGCCCGGGCTTTCAGCACCGGCACCCTCGCCATCTGACGGTGTATCAGCATCGGTCGGCGCCTGTTCCAGGTTGTTGGGATCGAAGACACCGCCAAAGCCGCTGTTGTTATCTAAGCCACCATCCGTCGCGCCATCTTCAAGAGCAGGTGTGTCAGACCCCGCATCTGATCCCGGCAGGAAAATGTCGGGGCCCTGACGTTGCTGCAACAGTTCTTTTTGCTCGCGCAAGTCCAGCTTGCATTGACCAGCGCTGTATTGCGACGAGAACCAGACGGTTCCCAGCCCCGCAACGAACACCAGCATCAGCAGGATCATCGCCGGGTTTCCCGACAGCCAGCCCTGCATGAAATTGCCAAATGCAGATGATGTATCCGTGAGTTCGCCGCGCCGGACTTTCAGTTCTTCACGCCGGCGCATCGCCTCATGGGCAATAGCGCCAACAATGGTGAGCGCCACGATGATTACCGCCAGGGCGCTGATCGATGGATTGATACCGTAACGCACCTGATTTGCGAGCACCGTGGTCAGGGTGCTTTCGGCAACAATCGTGAACACCGTCGTGTTGTAGTTCTCAAATGAAGCAAGGAAGGCCAGAACCGCGGCCGAACCGATTGCCGGATAGAGAAACGGCAACATTATTTTGCGGAATGTCTGCACATGGGTAGCGCCAAGGTCGAGCGCGGCCTCTTCAAGTGCCGGGTCGAAGCGCTGCAAACGCGAAATGAAGACCAGCATGCAGTAGGCGGAAATGAACGTCGACTGGCCAAGCACCGTCAGAAACGTTCCATTGTAGAAGACACTGTCGTAGGACGCATCGACCATAACACCGAGCCGGTCCCAGAACAGAAGCGTCGAAATACCGAGTACGACACCCGGCACGAGGATCGGTGAAATGACGATGGTGTAGTACCACGGCCGCGCGCGGGGCCAGACCTGGGTCAGCATCAAGGCGCCTGCCAGCCCGATCATGACGGAGATCACCACCACGCCGCCGGCAATGATGAAACTGTTGCCCAGGCCGTCAAGCAGCTTGTCGTCTGCCGCCAGTTCTCCAAACCATTCGAAGGTAAAACAATCCCACGGTGCCACCCTTGGAAACTGTGACGAGTTGAACGCCGTGATACTCATGAGGATCAACGGGCCGAACAGGTAGCCGAAGAAAATAACCAGATAGCCACCGACAAAGATGGAGAGAAATGTGCTCGACTTCATCGGCCGATCTCACCCAGCTTGACCTTGAACAGGCGCATCATGAGGAGCACGAAGATAATACAGCTGGCCAGCAAAATGATGGCGTAGGCGGATCCCCGCGGCCAGTTTCCACCGGTGTTGAACCACTGATAAATCAGCTGTGTAAACCACAGGCTTGAGGGCCCGCCGAGAATCTGCGGCGCCGCGAGCGCGCCTGCTGAAAGCATGAACACCATGGTACAGCCTGAGGTAATGCCCGGCTTTGCAAACGGGATCACCACACGCCAGTGAATGCGCCACCAGGGCGAGCCGAGATCTCTCGCAGCCTCGATCTGGTTCTTGTCCAGGCTTTCAATGGCATTGTAGATGGGGAAGATCATCAACAGGATGTAGGCATAACCCAGTCCCGCATAGAGCGCGATATCCTCGCGGATGAAATCAATCGAATCGTCAATGATGCCCATAGACTTCAACGTCGCGTTGATGACACCGACATCTCCAAACAATATGCGGAAAGCAAAGGCTCGAAGGATTTCGTTGACCCAGAACGGCACCACAAGGGAGAGCACCAGAAGACGGGCGAAACCGCCACGCGCGACCTGCGCCAGAAAATAGGCAATCGGGTAGCACAGCAAAAGGTCGAAGAACGTCACAAACACAGCGGCAAGAATGGTGCGGTAAAACACCGTCAGATCTGTGGAATTCCAGACCCAGACATCCTCGTGATTATAACGCCCCATCAAGAATGTGTAGTTGGAGGCCGTATAAACGTCCTCCGGCCCTCCTACCTTTGAGGGCGGAAGATTAAAGCGGAACGAAAAGTCCAGCATATTGAGTTGCGGCAACAGAATAAGGATCAGGATCCAGAACGACACCGCAAATATGAGGTAGCCACCGACGATAAGGCCGTGCTTGTCGAAGAAGTTCTTAAAGACATTCATCGCCGTAAAGCCCAATCCGAAACTGCAGCAGCGTTATCGCCGTCAGCAGTTCGACCCCATTACTCGCTCGCCAATTCCCCGCGCGGCAATACCACCGCCTGCGCAGCATTGAAGGACAACGTCATCTCCGTGCCAGGGCTGCCGGCTCTTGCCCCACCCTGGTTGACGGCTGACAGTTTGACCGCCTCGCCGCTCTCCGTGTTCAGAAATACGTTGTAGACAGCGCCCTCAAACTCTTCCGTCCGCACCCGTGCCTTGATCTTGTTGCTGGTGCCCGTACCCGACATGGAAACGGCTTCCGGGCGAACAAAAATCATCGCCTCATCGCCCTTGTTGATCGTGCCTCGGGCCGCCGTTGCGATGCGCCCACGCAACTTGCCAACCGAGGTGTCGATTGTGGCCTGGTTTTTCGAAATCGCGGAAACCTTGCCGGCAAATGCGTTGTTTTCGCCCACGAACGACGCCACGAAAGCCGTCGAGGGGTCATCATAAATTGTCTGCCCGTCAGAAATCTGTTCAATCACACCGGCTTTCATAACGGCCACATGATCCGACATGGTGAGCGCTTCGCCCTGGTCGTGTGTGATGTAAATGAAGGTAATGCCAACCTGCCTTTGGATGGCACGTAGTTCTGAGCGCATATGTTGTCGCAATTTCAGGTCAAGCGCCGACAGCGGCTCATCGAGCAGCAACACATCCGGCTGTGCACATAAAGCCCGGGCAATGGCGACGCGCTGGCGCTGCCCTCCGGACAATTCGCTGACCATTTTTTCGCCCTGTCCCGGCAGCGCGATAAGCTCAAGCAATTCATCCGCCCTGCGGCGGCGCTCTTTCTTGCCGGCTCCCTGCACTTCCATGGCAAAGGCGATATTTTCCCACACCGTCATCAACGGAAACAACGCGAGGTTTTGAAAAATTAGTGCCGTGGGGCGCTTGTTCGGGCCAATGCCCGCCATGTTTGCGCCACCAATCGAAATCGTCCCTTCGCTCGGGTCAAGAAAACCCGAAACAGCGCGCAGGATCGTGGTCTTGCCGCACCCAGAGGGCCCAAGGAATGAAAAGAACTCGCCGCCTTCAATCGCAACGTTCGCTTCGCGGACGGCAACAAACTCGCCGAACCTTATCCAAACGTCTTTTAGATCGACCCCAACACCCGCACTCATGAATTGCCTCTAAGACGACCGGCCCGCAGCCCCACCGCGGCAACGCTAGATCGTTTCACGCTCATATGGAAGCGTGAAGCGATCCAGGCATCGGGCCATTGTTGTCAATGGTTGAAATTCCCCGGTCACCTGATCGAGGTGACCGGGAAGATTGCAGCTGGAATCTATGCGTTCACAAACTTGTTGCGGTACTCGGTGCGAATGTCCGCATACCACTGACCTTCCGCCGGCCAGGGGTTCAGGTTTGCAAGAGACTGTCCCGGATAGGCTTCCGAGAAGTTCTTCGCATATTGTTCGCTGGCATATTGGTCAGCACCCAGAACCGGTGAATTGTAACCGTGCGTATCAATCGCCCGGCCTGCAGGTTCTGAACGGTAAGCGTACTCGATGAAGGCATAGATCTGCTCGGTGTTTTCAGCACCGACCGGAATGGCCAATCCATCGACCCACGCCATGGAGCCTTCCTTAGGCGCCTGGTACATGATCGCCTCGCCGGCATTCTTCATGGCGATTGGCGGGCCGTCCCAGGTCTGGCCGACGATGACGCCTTCGTTGAGCAAGCCATTCTTCTGCGTGTCCGCATCATTCCAGAACAACTTGATGTTCGCCTTGCGGGCGATGCACCAGGCCGTGATCTTTTCCCAGACCGGGCGCATTTTTTCTTCGCTCTCATAGGCGCTCCAGACGTCGCCTTCGTTGAGCTCACCAATTGTTTCCATGTAAAGGCCGGCACCCAGCATCATCGAATGCGGGCGGCCCATTGTCTTGCCAGCGGTTGCTTCAGACCAGACGTCGCCATAGCTCGGCACGCCGTCTGTGGGTGTCCACAAGTCTGTACGCCAGCCGATGCCTTCGGTGCCCCAGATGTGAGGCAGCCAGTGCACGCCCGCATCACTGAAGTTCCACGACGTTTCACCGATCTTCGCCATCGCCGGGTTAACCAGTGAAATAGGCACCTGGTTCATGTCGAAAGGCTGCAGCAGTTCCAGCGGCTCCCACTGACCCGAACGGTTGTTCGTCGGGCTGATGATGTCGAAGCCCCGGCCGCGCGTGGCTTTCATCTTATTGATGATTTCTTCGTTTGAACCGATGCCGGTGTAGTTCACCGTAATGCCCGATTCACTTTCAAAGGCGGCGATGAAATCGTCAGGCAGATAATCTGACCACATCAAAATGTTGATTTCACCCGAAGACGACAGCGCATTGCGGACGTAGGCAGGTCCTGCAACCGCAAGCGCACCAACAGCGGCACCGCCCTTGAGAAACGTTCTGCGTTGAAACGACTTCGCCGCCGCAGCGGTGAGGCCTGTCGATTGCTTTACTGAATTCTGATTTTTCATATGTCATCCTCCCAGATGAATTTATGGGATTGCAATAAGTGCATGAAGCACGCCGGCTTGCTTATCTATTTTTCGCGCGCTTTTGTGGCACGCAAGTGTACGGCATTCTTCGACACCGTCACACCACGTGCGCTGAGCAATATTAAAATAGTGCGAAGCTAGACGGCCAAGGTCAACTAATTACTGCCGTTGGGTCCAAAAGATGGCGCAGACTGGCATCATGGTTTGGTAGTTTTGGTGCCATTTCGCACAAACGGTCAGTCGCCGCCAATCTCAGGAAATGCCATTTCCGGTTCATATGCTGCAAAGCTTGCCAGGCTCTGCGCGTTGCACTGCCGCTGCCAGTCCGTGCCGGGCATCACGCCCGCAACACACCGGTAGTTGGATCGATAGGCATTTGTCGCGTCATTTTCCTCTATGGCCACAGCGGCTATGCCGGCAACCTTGCCGCCTTGCCGTTCCACCAGACGGATTGCACCATCCATGGTGCCGCCTGTCTCAACCCATTGGTCGACCAGCAGCACACGTGTGCCCGGAGCAAATGCAGGCATACGCATATCCATTGATTGGGTCCGGCCGGAATAATTGGTGAACTCCACCGCAAACGTATCTACGCAAAGCTTGCCGGC
>JAJFHB010000301.1 GCA_021775795.1 Hyphomicrobiales bacterium
TTTTGCTCATTTGTGACGCTCATCACACTGGCTTGCCGGCTCTCTTCCCATCTTCCAAATATACGAGGCGCCGAAAAGGCAGCCCGAGGAAACAGGAAGACAGAGGAGAGACCAATCATGTTCAGCATATCAAACACAGCACGCACCGCATTTGTTGGCGCTCTGGCCCTCGCCACGGTAGCCGCCGCATCGGCTGGCGGCGCCTTTGCCGACAGCAAGCGCGAAAACCAGGCCCCGTCCAATCCGTTTGAGCAGAGCGTCGATGAAGACGCCATGAACATTACGTTCTTCAACGATTACACCTCACCGCTCGTGACATTGTTTGTAACCAACGTCGACGACGAATACTGGGGCGCAGATCTGCTCGAGCAGGAGGACATCGATCCGGGTCAGAATATTCTGGTCGACATCAATGATTACTCCGGCCAGTGCGAATATGACCTGCGCGCCGAGTTCGCAAACGGTGAGGTACTGGAGACCTGGACCGTTGATTTCTGCCAGAACAACGAGTTCTTCTACTACTCAATCTAATCGCGAAAGCGTGTAACGGGCAGCGAATCTCATCAGCATCAAAAACAATAAGAGATCGCTGTCCACAAATTCAGATGACCGGCCTGCAGAATTTGCGGGTCGGTCGTTTACTATTGGCTCATTCCTGGCGGATGCGAAAGTCAGGATGAAAGGCGTTGAAGACGAAGGCAAAAGTCACATCGTAGACCATGTCCACATAGCCGGTATCGCTACGTCGCTGCACCACGATGTTCCCCACATCGCGGCCTTCCGAAATACTTCCCGTGTCCAGGGCAGAGTTTTGGCCTGGCTCCCAGGATAAGCGGACATCGTCTATGTCAAGAATCTCTTCTGACCGCAGCAACTCCATGGCAACCGCATAAGGTTCACCGTTCAGCTCGAATGAAACAATTCGTGCCATCGGTGCAATGTAATCCGGCAACGCTCCACCATAGAGAAACACATAGGGTTCTAAGCGTGAGTCATACGCTGCGTAGGGGTTGTGGCCGTAGCGCCGTGATCTGTCATTGTTGGGGACGAGCACGTCACCGTCAGGGTAACGGTCGCGAAAGCGGGAAAAGGATTCAACCCGTGCAGGGATAGTTGTCAGCTTTGTTCCCGTCATTTCTCCAACGATAGCTTCGCCAATAAACTGCTGCCACCAGCTTTGCGTCTGGCGGTCGTACATAACGAGGTCTGAATTGCGCAATTTGCCCGTGGTGCCGAAATCGAGGATCTGATCGCCAACCTCACGATCATAGACAACGGCTGAATTGCACAAGGGACAATAGGTGATCGTTACCGCTCTCTCACCGATCACATCATTGACGATCTCGTGCCACATGAGGATGCGTAACGGATAGGCGCGTGTAACTCCCTCAAGGCTGACCGTAACGACGGGCTCTTCCTCGCCGATGTCGGTAATTTCCGAAACCGGCAGAAATTGGGGGTCGTCAATGGAGGGGATGCCATCCTTGGGAGGTCCACCGGAGCGGATTTCCAGATAATCGACAGAATGAGTGCCAAAGTCAGTGTCGCCCCAACCCTCTGTGACCCAGTAATCCGGATTAGCCGTCGCCGGTTGCGAAATCAGCAAAACGGCCAGCAGCACCAGGAGGGAAAGGCGAAGGTGGTCCATCATCATAAGAAATCATGGAACGAACCGGGCGCCGGGCGCCAATCAAACAGACGTGAGCAGGAAGTGTGTGCGGTGCGTTTCTTCTGGCTTTCGGTTGGCCGTTCAACAGTCCGGGCCGTTCACCATCAACTGTGCTTTCGCGATTACCTCTGGAGCGCCGTCCGTCATTTTGAGATTGCCAAGCTCGTCAGGGTCAAACCAGCCTGCATCGGCTGCATCGTCTCCTGCGCAAACCGTTCCGGAGCGCCAGCGGCCAGCATAAACGCAGATGACGTAGTGCAGTGAAGGCGTACCAACGGCATCGTTGCGGATAACATCCAGGCATGTGACCAGGCCTGAAAGATCGGCATTGATGCCGGTTTCTTCTTTCAACTCACGTGCCGCAGCGTCGCTTAAGGTCTCACCGAATTCCACATGGCCGCCCGGCAGGCTCCAAAGGCCTTTGTTGCCCCCGCGGCCACGCTGAACAAGGAGGACCTGGCCGTCTTTCCATATGCAGGCGCTGACGCCCAGAACAGGGTGGCGCTCATCCATTGGAAAGGGACACGGTTTCAGGTGCTAAAAAGACAATCGATTGTTTGTTGGGCATCTTCCAGCGGTTGCGCATCGAGAGATTCCTGAACCGATATAGGCTCCTGGGAGCCATGAATGATGGCGCTGAGGCGGTCAATGAAATTGCGAGTCTCCTGCGCCAGATCGCGACAGATGAACGAGTATGCCTCAATTTCAGATGCTTTGAGAGCTTCTGAGGCACTGGCAAGGCCCGTGACCAGATGGTCATTCAGGGAGCCAACAGTACCGTCAAACGCTGTGCGGATGTCTTCTGCACACAACAAGTACGCTTCGACGGCCAGGTCGCGGTCGGAAAGGTTGGATCGCTGAAAGTGCTCACTGTAATCCAGCGGTGCCCAGCTTTCGGTGAGATCAAACATGTCTGGCATATCAGCCGCCAGATCGATGGTCATGACGATCTC
Source organism: Hyphomicrobiales bacterium (assembly GCA_021775795.1). GTDB lineage: Bacteria > Pseudomonadota > Alphaproteobacteria > Rhizobiales > JAJFHB01 > JAJFHB01. The sequence goes on from JAJFHB010000301.1 coordinate 2,623, forward strand.
ATTGAAATGATTGAGATAGTCGGTGGCCAGCAATGTCTTCAGGCTGATGTTTGAGTTTCGCTGCAGAATGTCTTCGCGAACCTCATCACGGCCCCGCAGAGCGTCACCTTGCGGCATCACTGCTGTCGTGCTGGTTTGGACTTCCATCGATGTGTCCTCCGCGTGCGCAGGCACAAGAGTGCAGCCAGTTGAAGACCCGGGATCGTTACGATTGCCGAAACACTCCCTGCCGCCGGTCAGTATCAAATGCGGGGAGTTTAAAATTTGTTAGCGAACAGGTTTCCCGCACTCATGCGGGCTTTTTCGAGGGGTCAATCCAGCGCGACATGAGAATACGTGGCTCTTTCTCGTAACCAAGCGCCTCGTAGAAACCGAACACTTTTTCATTCTCCTCTCGAATGACGAGGTTAAGCTTCCAGACGCCTCTTTGCTGAAGCCAGTCTTCGGCCGCGGCCATGGTGCGCCGCCCCAGGCCCTTTGTCTGGCAATCAGGATCGACACAAACGTAATAGACCGTGCCCCGGTGCCCGTCGTGCCCCACCATGACACTTGCAACAATGTTGCCATCCCGTTTGCCCACCAGGATATCGGCATTTGGCTGCGCCCGGGCAAAGGCGATGTCTGTGTGTGGATCATTGTGCGGTCGGGTGAGGCCGCACTTCATCCACAGATCGACGATCGTTTCGAGGTCGTCGTCTTCGAGAATAGAGAACGAAATCTCGGTTGGTTCGCTCACTCAGCAGCCTCAACGGTGGGCAGGACATAATCACTGAATTGCTGGCGCAATGTCAGTTTCGAGATCTTGCCTGTTGCGGTGTGCGGAATCTCGTCGACGAAAGCCACATCATCCGGCATCCACCATTTCGCGATTTTGCCTGCCATGAATTCCAGCATTTCTTCACGGCCAAGATCGGATCCCTCCTTTTTGATAATCACCAGAAGAGGGCGTTCGTCCCATTTGGGGTGGACAATGCCGATAACGGCCGCCTCCACCACATCGGGGTGACCGACAGCCAGGTTCTCCAGATCAATGGATGAAATCCACTCGCCGCCGGACTTGATGACGTCCTTTGAGCGGTCTGTAATCTGCATATAGCCAAGAGCATCAATGTTCGCGACATCTCCGGTTGTGAAGTAGCCGTCTTCGTCCAGAATGCTCCCGCCTTCGCCTTTGAAATAGGCCTGTGCGACACCTGGTCCCCGGACCTTCAGGTGGCCGAAGGCAACGCCGTCCCAACCGAGCGGGGTGCCATCGTCGTCTGTGATCTTCATGTCGACTGTGTAGGGAACCCGGCCCTGCTTGAGTTTTTCCTGCCACAGGAAGTCCTCGGATAGGTTCTCCATGCCACCTTTCTGCGTGCTCAAGGTGCCGAGAGGGCTCGTTTCCGTCATGCCCCAGGCATGAATGACTTCAGTATCGTAATTCTTTTCGAACGCCTCGATCATCGCCGGCGGACAGGCGGATCCGCCGATAATGACCCGCTCCAGATGGGGCAGGGGATCGCCGGTCTGTTCCAGTTGCTGAAGCAGCATCAGCCAGACTGTCGGCACAGCTGCCGTCAGCGTTACTTTTTCAGTGTCGAGAAGCTCATAAATGCTGGCGCCATCCATCTGCGCGCCGGGCATCACGAGCTTGGCGCCGGACATGGGTGCAGAGAATGCAAGTGACCAGGCATTGGCGTGGAACATCGGCACGACAGGCAGGATCGTGTCCCGGCTCTTGAGGCACAAGGCATCACCTGCACACACGGCCATCGCATGAAGCACATTCGAGCGGTGTGAATAGACGACGCCTTTTGGATTGCCGGTAGTGCCGGAGGTGTAACACATGCCACAGGCCGTATTCTCATCCAGCACTGGCCACTGAAAGTCGTCGTCACCATCCTCCAACAGGCTCTCGTATGAGACAGCGTTGCGGAGTGAGGTTTCGGGCATATGCTCCTCATCGGTCATGATGATGAA
>JAJFHB010000302.1 GCA_021775795.1 Hyphomicrobiales bacterium
GGCGCGATCAGGCTGTGTACTGACCAATGTTTCCGTTCTCTATGCGCCCGAAGAACTGGCCTATGTGCTGGAAAAGGCCGATGTCGAGGCGCTCATTTTTGATGCCGTTTTTGCAGACAAGGTCACCGCCATTCAATCCCGGGTTCCAAGGCTTGGCACACTGGTCTGTTTTGGCGGAGATGCTGATCTGCCCGAAGCAATGGAATTCGGCGAGTTTCTGGCACCACACCCAGCCACGGCTCCCGACATTCAACTGGTCGAATCCGATCCGTTTTGCATGACCTACACAGGTGGCACGACGGGCCGCCCAAAGGGTGTTTTGTGTGACCATCGTGCCCGCGCTGTTACCGCGCACACGGTCATGGTTGAGGAGGCCATAGATGAACGCGACGTGGTTGGCATCGTCACGCCGCTCTTTCATGTGGCCGCTCTGAACATCATGTTTCAGCCGGCCGTGCTGGCGGGAGCCACTTCGGTGTTTTTGCCCAAGTGGGACCCCGCTGATTTCATGGACATGGTGGAACAACATTCAATGTCCGCAAATTTCATGGTCCCGACCCAGGCCGCCATGCTTTTAAACGACGCCTCATTTGACGCCGGGCGGCTTAAGAGCTGGAAGAAGGCAAGCTTTGCTGGAGCCCCCATGCCCGATTGGGTACAAAAGGAGCTTCGCAAGCGCCTGCCGCATCTCGCCCTCACACAAATTTACGGCCAGTCTGAAATGGGCGTCATTGCCGTGATACGTGACTGGTACCTGCCTGAAAAACTCGGCAGTGTTGGCCGGCAACCCTACAATGTGGACGTGAGAGTGGTTGATCCTGACGGCCATGATGTGGCGGCAGGAGAAATCGGGGAAGTGGTCTCCCGAGGCGACAACATAATGATCGGCTACTACAACGAACCCGAACAAACTGATGAGTTCTTCAAATTGGGAGATGGCTGGGGCTGGTCGGGCGACCTCGCGACAATCGATGAAGACGGCTTTATCACCCTCATTGACCGTTCAAAGGACATGATTATTTCGGGTGGTGAAAACGTCTATCCCAAAGAAATCGAAACGGTACTCTATGAACTTGAAGAAGTAACCGAGTGTGCCGTGTTTGGTGTACCGGACGAGAAATGGGGTGAGGTTCCCGCCGCCTATGTTCAACTTAAGCCCGGAACATCACTCAGCGAACGAACTATCGAGGCCCACTGCACAGCAAACCTCGCCCGCTTCAAACGTCCCCGCGTCATACGCTTCGTTGACGGCTTCCCGAAAACACCGATCGGAAAGATACAAAAAACAGTTCTGAAGGAAGAATTCTGGAGCGACAGAGAAAAGAAGATCTGATTGCAGCCTCAGGCTCAATCCTTGTAAGCCTCAACATGAGCGTAGGACTGGCGCACCTGGGCGAGCAAATGCTCCCCAACCGTTGTCGGCGGATATTTGGCCGGATTGCCCGGCCCGTGACAGACAGGCAGACACTCAACCGGCGTTGAATAATCACAATTGGCGAAATAGGCGATCGACAGGCGGTTATTGTCGCCCTGGTAAATCACCCTATGTGGCGTGCAGGCGAAGCGATCATTGGTCCAGCGCGCCATGATATCTCCGATGTTGATCACGAAAGTCCCATCAATCGGCGGTGCGGGCACCCAGTCCCCAGCTTGATTCTTGACCTCAAGGCCACCGTTACTGTCCTGCCAGAGGATGGCAAAACACTCATAATCGGAATGTTCACGAATGCCGCTTGGAGCATCATCGCTGCTGCCACCACGATAATGGTTCACATTCATGATGCTGGCAGGCTTGTGCGTCCAGGGTAGAAAATAGTTTTCTTCCAACTCAAGAGCCGAGGCAAAAAGCTGGAAGATCGTCCGCGAAAGCCCCAGCATCTCGTTGTAGTAACGATCAACTGCAGGACGAAACTCCGCAGGCTCTTCAGGCCAGGCATTGGGGCCATAGAACCGCACGCCCGCCAGAAACTCAGGATCATCAGCGCTGGTCGCAAAGCCTACCTTGAAACTCTCGTAGCGTTCCCCCTCCCCGCTTGCATCCCTCTGTCCGTGCTTGGTCAAAACATAGCCGCGATGATTGGGTTGGCGGTCCATTTCCACCTTGCGCTTCTCATCTTCAGGAAGATTGTAGAAGCCGCGTGCTGCCGCAGCCGCCTCCGCGATCAGTTCAGCCGCGATGCCGTGGCCTGCAATGTACAAAAACCCAACTTCCTCACAGGCGCGCGCCACGTCCTGTGCAACCTTGCGCTTCGCCTCAACATCCCCTTCCCGGAAGGGTGCAATATCAACGATGGGTACCTGGGTGAAGGGTGTTTGCATAAGGCAGCCTTTGCCGAGTTGTGTCACTCAGTTTAGAGCCTGCCCGATGCGAATAACAGCCTTTGCGTTTTGCATGCATTACCAATCGGGCCCGCACCCGCCATGAGCTCAACCAGAATTGCAGCACCACTGAAGGCAGAGTATCCTGTTGCACCAGCGGAGAGCCCATATGAACAACCTGCTTTTGAAACTCACAGACAGCCTGCGCAACACAGCAAACCTTGGGAAGCTCACTGGTGCAGTAAAGATCGAGATCGACGGCCACGGCGTCATTGTTGCCGACCGGTCCGGCGTTACCAATGATGATGCCGATATGGCCTGTGTTCTGCAGACGAGCATCGATACGTTCCAGCAGTTGCTCGCGGGATCACTGGATCTGGAGAGCGCCCTGGGTCAGGGAAAGCTTAGCCTGTCAGGTGATGAAGATGTGGCAGTTAGCCTGGCTCAGGCATTCGCACCTGTCGGTGCACCCCGGTTCTCGTCAAGCGCAGATGCCACGGAAATTGCCCAGGCCATACGCAGACACGGTGCCGCCATCGTTGAGAACGCGGCGCCAGTTGACACCATAGATACAATCGCCTCTCAACTCCGCCCTCACTTCGATACGATTGGCAAAGAGCCTCAAAGTGATTTCAACGGCTATACAACATTGCGTCTGAGTGAAGTTCTGATGCGTTCGCGTGCCTCTGCAGATCTTATCGGCCATGACCTTGTCACTGCAATTGCAGATGAAATTCTGCTGCAGCACTGCGTCAACTACCGGATCGGCAGTTGTACCGGCATTGAAATCTGGCCCGGAGAAAGTGCTCAGCGTCTGCATCAAGACGGCAGCATTTATCCAATGAACATTCCCGGCGTTGAATGGCAGATCAGCGCCTTATGGGCCCTATCCGATTTTACCGAGGAAAACGGCGCAACACGCCTGCTGTTGAACAGCAACAACAAGATCACACCACTTCTTAGAGTGGAACAGGCGCTGACTGTGCCAGCGGAGATGCCAAAGGGTTCCGTCTTGTTCTATATGGGATCCACCTATCACGGTGGTGGCGCCAACAATGCAGAAGCGCCCCGCATGGCGCTGGTCAACACCTATGCTCTGGGCTGGTTGCGCCAGGAAGAAAACATGTATCTGTCTATCCCCCGGGAAGTTGCGAAAAGCTACCCGGAAAAGATACAGCGCTTAATGGGATATCAAAGCTGCGGGCCCCTGCTCGGTTACATTGCCACCGATGAACATATCGGACTTTGAGGGTATGCCGGACCACGCTAATCGCCTTGTACTTCTGACCGACCGCCTGCGGCTGCGGCCTCTCGAAGAGACCGATGTCGAGTTTGCTGTGGAGGTGCTCACCAATCGGGCTGTTTCTAAGTACATAGGCGGTCTGATGAGTGAACAAGAAATCAGACGTGATATGAAGGTATGGACAAGGCGCGGCAGCGACGGCTGCATCGGCATTTGGAACATCTCAGATCGCGAGACCAAAGAACCCTACGGCGATGTCTTTTTACTGCCCATCCCAACGGATGAAGACGATACGGAGTGGGACAAAATACAGCCCGGCCTCATGCCGGACGGGGATGTGGAAGTGGGTTACATCCTGAATGAATCCGCCTGGGGCAAAGGATACGCCACCGAAGCCTGCCGACGCTTGCTGAGGTTTGCCTTTGAAGAAACACCCCTGCTTGAAGTTGTCGCCACATTGGAAGACGAGCACGAAGCTTCGAAGAACGTACTAACAAAGTCAGGTCTGAGATGCAGAGGAAGGCGCCAGGCCTACGCCGAAGACATGCCCGACTGGCGCATCAGCAAAGCAGAGTGGGTCGCACTCGAAGCACGGCCAGCGCAAAACCTCGAATGATCTCACTCCAGCTACGTCAGATTGTAGAAAAGCCCACTAATGAGGCAACAAGATCAGCGCCTCGTCAGACCAGGTGACGTAAACATCGCTGCCGCGATCAAGGCCGCCAACTGACCCAGTGCCTTCCTGCGCAGAGACGGCAAGTGCCTGTTCACGGCCTTCCACAGACACATAAACATGACTGCGATCGCCGAGATAGGCGGATGTCTTCATCGTCCCTTTGACACCATGCTGACCGCGGGCCGGCTTATCTCTCAGCGAAAGCTGTTCCGGTCTGATTGCAACGACAATGTCGTTGCCCTTCTGGACGAAACTCTTCGACGTCGATGCAGTAATTTTGCCAAGACCAGCTGTTTCCAACACGGCCTTGCCGCTCTTCACGTCAACCACCGAAGCATTGACGAAATTCATCTGGCCAATGAACTCGGCCACTTCAACGCTAACCGGATTGTTGTAGAGCTCTTTCGGCGAGGCTATCTGCAAAGTCTGGCCGCGCGCCATGACCGCGATGCGGTCGGACAGCGTCAGTGCTTCTTCCTGATCGTGAGTGACGAAGATGAAGGTAATGCCGACAGCTTCCTGCAATGCCCGAAGTTCCAGTTGCATCTCTTCGCGCAATTTCTTGTCAAGCGCACCCAGTGGTTCGTCAAGCAATAGAACCTTTGGCCGTTTGATGAGGGCACGGGCAAGCGCCACCCGTTGGCGTTGGCCGCCCGAAAGTTCATTCGAGCGCCGTTTGCCGTAGCCCGCAAGCTGCACCATCTCCAGGGCCTCTTCGACCCTCTTGTTCATCTCAGATTTTTCAATCTTGTCGTACCGAAGGCCGTAGGCCAGGTTCGCTTCGACGTTGAGATGCGGAAAAATCGCATAATTCTGGAACACCATATTGGTCGGCCGCTTGTGCGGCGCAACCTGCGACATGGGAGCGCCGTCAATATAGACCTCGCCCTTCGTCGGTGCCTCGAACCCGGCCAGCAGGCGCAACAAGGTTGTCTTGCCGCAGCCGGAAGATCCAAGCAGTGAAAAGAACTCTCCCGATGCGATGGAGAAGTTCACAGAATCGACCGCTTTTACAGCACCGAAATGCTTGGAGATATCGCTTATCTGGATGTAGGCGTCATTGCCGCTCATGGTCAGATCCCCAAAGATGGCTTGTCATCGACCCCATAGCGCCTGAGCCACTGCGAGAAGAATACGACGACGAATGATATCGCAATGATCGCCGAACCGAGGGCGAGCACCGGTGGAAGGCGCGCTGGAAAACGCAACTGGCTGAAGATGTGAATGGGCAGCGTTTTCTCGCTGCCGTTCAGCATAAAGGCAATGATGAATTCATCGAATGATATGGTGAAGCAAAGCAACATGCTGGCAATGATGCCCGGCAGGACCATGGGCAGCGTCACCCTCCAGAACGTCGAAATGGCATTAGCGCCAAGATCGGCGGACGCCTCCTCCATGGATTTGTCGAAGCCTTCAAACCGGGGAATCAGCGTCGCCATGGCGAACGGCACACATATGAGTATGTGGCCGATCGTGACGGTGATGAGAGAAAGTTGAACCCCAATCTGCTTCATCAAAATCAACAGCGCGACCCCAAGCAAAATGCCCGGAACCACCAGCGGCAACATGATCACAAAGACGATGGGTCGCTTGCCTGGTATGTGATAACGCGTAACCGCCTTGGCAGCGAAGACGCCCAGAAGCGTCGCAAAAACGGAGGCTACAGCACCCACTTTCAGCGAATTCACCAGTGCCGCCCCCATGGGGGCGTCCGAAAACATTTGTTCGTACCACTCGAATGTAAATCCCTTGAGTGGAAAGGCGATATAGGTGCTGTCGTTGAAGGAAAACAACGGCAGGAACAATATCGGGATGTAAAGGAACGCCAGATAAAACATGGCGTAGGCATAGAGGGGCCGGTTCGGGCGGTCGATATATGAGGGCTCGCTCATTCCGTTCTCCCGGTCACACGTTTGGCTACCCACATATAGGTCAGTGCAACGAGTGCGATCAAAACCATACTTGCGATGGAAAGTGCAGCACCCATCGGCCAGTTGTTGATACGGCCGAACTGCGCCTGGATAATGTTTGCAATCATGCGCCCATCCGGACCGCCAACCAGTTCAGGCGTGACAAAGTCCCCGACGGTCGGCACGAATATCAGCAAGGTGCCGGCGATAACGCCCGGCAGCGACAAGGGCAGCGTAATGCCAATGAACCTCTTTACGGGGCCATCGCCAAGATCCGTCGCCGCTTCAAGCAACGAGCGGTCAATCTTTTCGAGGGACACATAGATGGGAAGAATTGCAAAGGCAGCCCAGGCATGGGTGAGCGTTATCACCACCGCAGTTGGGCTGTAGAGCAGAAATTCAAGTGGTGCGGAAATCCAGCCAAGTCCC
>JAJFHB010000303.1 GCA_021775795.1 Hyphomicrobiales bacterium
TTCCCGATGGACTTGATCTCGGGCCGGTGGTCGCAATCGACACTGAAACACTCGGGCTGCGGCCACACCGAGACAAGCTCTGCCTCGTGCAATTGTCAGCCGGCGATGGCACCGCACATCTGGTGCAGCTTGACCGCAAAAAATACGATGCCCCCAACCTCAAACGCCTCGCCGGCGATCCTGAGGTGCTCAAACTGTTTCATTTCGCCCGTTTCGACGTGGCTGTCCTGCAAAAATACCTCAATGTGGTGACGCGGCCCATCTACTGCACCAAGATCGCCTCGAAACTGGTGCGCACCTACACAGACAGACACAGCCTCAAGGATCTGTGCCGCGAACTTGTCGGCGTTGACCTTGCAAAACAGGCTCAGAGCTCCGATTGGGGAGCCGATACCCTCAGCCAGGCGCAATTGACCTACGCGGCACACGATGTTTTGCATTTGCATGGCATCAAAGAACACCTTGATGCCATGTTAGCACGTGAGAATAGAACCGAACTGGCAAAGGCTTGCTTCGAGTTTCTGCCGCAGCGGGCAAACCTCGATTTGCTCGGCTGGCCGGATGAGGACATTTTTGCGCATTAACATTATGTTAATGCCAATGACACCATTCGGACTGTAGGGTGACGCACGTGATGGAATATGCAGTCATGGGCATCACAACATCGAACGGATGATGGTGTAAGGCGTTGAGCGTAATCGCACAGCCAGGACAATTGACCGGCGAACCCTTAAGGGCGCCACCGGGATACGACTTTGCGCCGCGTAACAATGCGCATACGGCGCGTGCGATCCGTCGGCGTAACCGCTGGCTCAGCGTCATGGTCTGGGTTGCCGCAGGCGGCCTGATCGGGCTGGTTGCGGTTTTTCTGTTTTATGCAGGTGTATTCGACCTCAGCGCACCGTCAGCACCGGAAGTGGGCGAACAAGACCCGATTGCCGACACACTGACACTGGGTGATCTGCATTTCACCGGATATGACAGCCAGAATCAGGCCTATGCCATTTCAGCAGATTCGGCTGAACAGGATCGGGACGACCCGAGTATTATTTACCTCGACAACGTACGCGCCGAACTCAAGATCGAGGGCAGCGGCGACATCATAATCGTGCGTGCCGATGGCGGTGTCTTTAACTCCGAACTCGATCAAATGGAGTTGATGGACAACATAAAGGTCGTTACCACAAACGGATATACAGCCTGGCTGGAAACCGCCAGTGTGTCGCTTGGTGAAGGTTTAGTGATATCTGATGACCCTGTTGTGGTAACCCACGAACAGGGAACCGTTTGGGCGCAGGGCATACGTATGTGGGAAAACGCCCAACATATTGAATTTATCAATCGTGTGCGCGTTGAATTTGGCGGCCGCACGGCAGAGAAATCGGACGCGGGCTGAGTAAACGAGACGGGGTGTCGCTGGGGCACGCCGATGGAATTAGAGGCAGCAGCAAGGCTATTAATCAGGGACGAAAACATGCCGAACTTGCTTGCTATTTGTAGAATTAAGCTATTTACCGCCGCATTGATGTTCAGTGCGGCGATGTTTGTGTTGGCTGTGCCTCAGGCGTCATCACAAACTTCCAGTCAGATCGCAACCGGGGCGCAGCAAAGCGCCAATGACACCGTGCAGATCGAGGCTGACGCCATGGAAGTTGACCAGGATCAGCAGCGCGCCACCTTCACCGGCAATGTCGATGCCGTCCAGGGCAACGTCCATATCCAAAGCGACACACTCACGATCGATTATGATGAAGTTGCCACAACAGAAGGCTCGTCAACCGATGTGACCTTTCTTCATGCCCGCGGCAATGTTGTGGTCAACAGCAAGGGGCAAACTGTCGAAGCAGAGTGGGCGCGGATGGATGTACAGCGCAATACGGTGCTTTTCGGAGATGATGTGACGGTTAGGGACGGCCAGAATGTTTTGAGGGGAACGCAACTTGAACTGGACCTGGACACAGGCGAGAGCCGCATGACCGGCGGTCGCGTTCAGGGGACATTTTTTCGTAGCGATGAGTGAGCAGACGAGCAATGCCGGCGCCATAAACATGCGGCACAACTCGTAGTTTTCATCAAAAATTAATCCAAATAACTGTCAATGAAAGTGCAAGGAGCGACGTGAGCAGGCTGTTCACCATACCCGGATTTCGAAGTGGCCGGAACCGGCGGGAAACCGACGGTGGCGAGCCTCGACGGGAAGAGTTTGAGATGCAGCCGCATCCAGAGCCCCTCGCACAGGAAGGTTTGGTCGCCCATTCTCTGGGCAAGAGCTTTAAGCGGCGGCCAGTGGTTCGTGGCGTATCTCTGTCTGTGAGGCGTGGCGAGGCTGTAGGCCTGCTGGGACCGAATGGAGCCGGGAAGACAACAGTCTTCTACATGATTACCGGCCTTATTCCCGCAGACTACGGCTCAATTGCGCTCGATGGTCTCGATCTGACGCATTTGCCGATGTACCAGCGCGCTCGTCTGGGGATCGGCTATCTGCCGCAGGAAGCCTCTATTTTCCGCGGGCTGACGGTCGAAGAAAACATTCGTGCGGTGCTGGAGCTGGTTGAAAGCAAGCGCTCGCGACGTGAAAGTATATTGAATGGGTTACTCGAAGAATTTGCGATCACCCATCTCAGGCGCTCGCCGGCTGTGGCGCTATCTGGAGGAGAACGTCGGCGCGTCGAAATCGCCAGAGCACTGGCCGCCCGCCCCTCATTCATGCTTCTCGACGAACCCTTCGCCGGTATCGATCCCATTGCGATCGGTGATATCCGCGCCCTGGTGCGCCACCTTACCGATCGGGGAATCGGGGTGCTTGTTACGGATCACAACGTGCGAGAAACCCTCGAACTCATTGATCGTGCCCTTATCATCCACGAGGGACGCGTGTTGATGGAAGGCAGCCCTGAAGAAATAGTCGGCAACAAGGATGTGCGCAGACTCTATCTCGGCGACAGTTTCAGCCTTTAGAAAATATTCGATTGCGCATAAATCGACACTTAGGATTTGTAGTGTAGTGTGACCGCAATTGATTCAAGGGCACGCTCCAGCAGCAGACATCGCGGCGCGGTCGTTCCCTCATTTTAAGAGAAGGCGACAATGGGTCTGAGTCCCAAGCTCGAACTGCGCCAAGGCCAGTCTCTGGTCATGACGCCACAATTGCAGCAAGCGATAAAGCTTCTGCAAATGTCGAATCTTGAGCTTTCGGACTATGTCGCCACGGAACTGGAACGCAACCCGTTGCTGGAACGCGAAGAGGAAGACTCTGGTGAGGAGTTTTTTGCCCCGGATACAGCATCAGAAACAGCGTCAGAAGCAGCTGGAGACGGCGACGGTGATGGCGACGACACACTGGGCAACGGCCTGGATCTGGCGACCGAAGGCTCGGACCAGCAAAGCCTTGATCAACTCGATACAGAATTCGACAACGTCTATACGGACGCTTCCGTGGCGGACGCTCCCACTCCGGTAACGCCCGGCACCCCTGATTCGAACTGGAGTTCAGTGAGCAGCAGCGGCGGCGGCGGTTTCGACGATGGCAGTTTCGACCTCGAATCGACGCTGACACACGAAATGACGCTCACGGAATATCTCACCGAGCAAATGAACCTGGCGCTGAAGGATCCGGCGCAGAGGCTTGTCGGCGCTCATCTCATCGGCATGATAAACGAACTTGGCTACCTGACCGGCGATATGGAAAGTGTGGCTGAACAGCTCGGAACCAGTGAGAGGCGGGTGCTTGAAACCCTGTATCAGTTGCAACAGTTTGACCCGCCCGGCGTTTTCGCCCGCGATCTTGCTGAGTGCCTGGCTTTGCAGCTTTATGAGCGCAATCGCCTCGACCCGGCAATGAAGGTTCTGCTGGATAATCTGGAACTGCTGGCAAAACACGATCTGCGCACTTTGCGCAAATTGTGTGGTGTTGATGAGGAAGACCTTATCGACATGGTTGGCGAGATTCGCGATCTGAACCCAAAACCGGGCAATGCCTTTGGCAGTATTGTCGTCCAGCCTGTCGTGCCCGATGTCTTTGTGCGCGAAGGCAGCGATGGGGCCTGGCTTGTGGAACTGAACAGCGAAACGCTGCCGCGTGTGCTGGTCAACAATGCCTACCACGCAACCGTCAATCTCGGCGCCAAACGCGAAGAAGACAAAACATACATTTCGGAATGCTTTGCAAACGCCAACTGGCTGGTGCGAAGCCTCGACCAGCGCGCCCGCACCATATTGAAAGTGTCGCGGGAACTTGTGCGGCAGCAGGATTCCTTTCTGGCCTATGGCATTGAGCATCTGCGGCCGTTGAATCTCAAGACCATTGCAGAAGCCATTGAAATGCACGAATCAACCGTTAGCCGGGTGACAGCCAACAAGTATCTCGCAACGCCCCGCGGCATCTTCGAAATGAAGTATTTCTTCACCTCCGCTATCAACTCAGCGGAAGGCGGCGAAGCACATGCAGCAGAGTCCGTGCGGCATCGAATCAAGGAATTGATTGAAGCGGAGGCCAAGGGAGACGTGCTTTCAGACGACAAGATTGTCGATGTACTGCGCGAGACCGGCATTGATATCGCCCGACGAACCGTCGCGAAATACCGCGAAGCCCTCGGCATCCCGTCTTCCGTGCAAAGGCGACGGATGAAAAGAGCTATGGCCTGACGGCCCTTTTCGCCCACTAAATATAGTAGTTATTCTGATTATCACGCCAACATCTTGTGTTGAATCGGCGCGTGTGGCAAAATTGCTTTTTTTCCACTGGGCACCGTTTCAAGAGTTGACTTCCGAACCGCGGATTACTAGTTTCCCCTCGCCCTGACGGACCGGAAGAATTGTGCTCGAACAGCTGGGCGGGACACAAACGGCAGGGCTTGATAGAATGGTCCGGAAAAACTCACAGCAATTCCTTGAAATCCTCACACCTGTCGATCAAGCTATCTGATCGGGTGCGAACGAGGCCGCAATGCAGATTCAAATATCTGGAAAAAACATAGATGTTGGCGACACCTTGCGTGCGCAGATCGAAAGCCGCTTGGCCAGTGACGTGGCGAAATACTTCGATGGCACTGTGGACGGACATGTGACCATCGCCAAAGACGGCGGTGAGTTCAAGGCCGACTGCACGGTGCATTTGAGCACGGGAATGAAACTCCAATCCCATGGCCGGGCGCCGGATGCCTACGCCTGTTTCGAGATCGCGGCGGACAAACTAAGTAAGCGGCTGCGCCGGTACAAACGCCGGCTGAAGGATCACCACACACATCGCTCAGAGCCTGTGACGAGTTTTGAGGCACCGAGTTACATCATTCAGGCAAGCACAGATGCCCAGGATGAGCCTGCGGACCTCAGCCCGGCGATTGTTGCCGAGAGTACGGAACAGGTTCAAGAACTGAGCGTTGGCGAGGCGGTAATGAAACTCGACATATCGGACGTCAATTTTGTCTTGTTCAGAAACTCGGGCAACGGCGGCATAAATGTGGTTTACCGCCGCGACGATGGAAATATCGGCTGGCTCGACGCGAGCCAGTAACAGAAACCAGAATTCGTAATTTCGAGGTGCGGCGGCCAGGAGCGGATGCCGGGGCCGGCACCTCAATATCAAGAAAGAAAGTTCACGATGGAGCTCGCTAACCTTCTCAGCACCGACGCGGTCATGCCGTCGCTCAAGGTCACAAGCAAGAAACAGGCGCTGCAGGAACTGTCAAACCTTGCGGCAAAAGTCACCGGCCTGACGGCGCGCGAAGTATTTGAAACGCTGCTGCAACGTGAACGTCTGGGCTCCACGGGCCTGGGACAGGGGATTGCCATTCCTCATGGCAAGTTGCCGGGCATCAAACAGCTGCACGGCATTTTTGCACGTCTGGAAAACCCCATCGACTTCGATGCCATGGACAACCAGCCCGTTGATCTGATTTTTCTGCTGCTGGCGCCGGAATCAGCCGGAGCGGATCATCTGAAAGCCCTGGCACGCGTTTCACGGCTGTTGCGCGACAATGGCACCGTTGCCAAACTGCGGGGCTCCGATGAAGAAGCGGCGCTCTACGCCATTCTCACCGAGCCGGCAGCTTCCCACGCCGCATAGGCCATTTCTTTCTCACAAAGCACCCTCAGTGCAGGCTGACGGTGTCGAGCTCATGCTCCCAGGCGCTTTCAACGATCGCATCCAGGCTATCTGAAACAGCCATGGGTGTGCCATCGGCGGCATGCAGGGAGTAAACCTGCTGATTTGCGGGGATCTCGCTGTTGATGCCGAAGAGCTTTGCAGCGCGTGCGCCCGACAACTCACGGATATAGGCCACTTCGCCTTCGCCCAGATGAGCAAACTCAAGCGGTGTCATCTCGTTTGGTGCCTCGTCATCATTTGACATATTGTCATCCGTTACCATGTCCGTGACCTTTCAATATACAGGCGCGGGCGAAAATAAAGCCCTGCCGCGCTCTGCGGTTATCCCTCTCTCTGGAAAGCTGCGCACGCTTGATTTGCGCGCGGCTCACTCAAGCCCCGTTGGACTTGATGTCGATTTTCTGAATCACGCGCTCAGGTTCATGACGCACAAGGTCAATGGACAGCAAGCCGTTTTCGAGACTGGCGCCGGCCACTTCGATACCGTCGGCAAGTACAAAGGCGCGCTGAAACTGGCGGGCGGCAATACCGCGGTGGATATAGACCCGCTCCTCGTCATCGACCTGTCGCCCTCGTACCACCAACTGGCCCTCTTCGAGGGTCACGTCCAGCTCATCTTCTCTAAAGCCGGCAACGGCCAGGGTGATGCGCAGGACTTCGCTTGTGCCGTTGGCACCCACGAGACGTTCGATGTTGTAGGGGGGATAACCGTCGCCGGAGGTTTTCGCAGCGCGGTCCAGCATCCGCTCCAGCCCCTCAAATCCAAGGAGCAACGGAGAACTGAATACGGAAACTCGTGACATTTCCTTACCTTAGCCCTTCATCAACAAGCAGCCTTCATGCACGTTGTTTGTCATGCGGTCTCTTCTCGAGAACTCCGCAAACCATGGCCCAACAGGCACCATCGCAACGTATCGATACATATATGGCGTGAAAAAGGGTTGTTTTCAAGCGTGCCTGCCACCCCGATCATCACATCTTGCGGGTCGTATAGCTGCGCGTGTGCGTGTTCGCCTCGGTGACAGGGCAACCACAGTTCTTTACTTTGAGGTGCAGAAACCACAGCCGTGAGCAGAAGTACCGCAACATGACGAAGCGGAAACACCAGATGAATGTGGATGACGATGCGGATTGCGTTGTGTCTTCGCCACCCTGTTTTCTGCATGAGGTCGACCCCGCCTACAGCGGCATCAATATCCCGGTCAAGCCGTCGATACCTGCCGCAAGAAGCCGCGATGACGACAAGCGCTGAGCCGGCTCACGCGTACGCGGGCCCGGCCATACTAAGTGTGGGCTTCCGACCGTTCTTTCTGGGTGGCGCCCTTTGGGCGGCCCTCGTTGTGGCCATTTGGCTGCCGGTGCTCTCCGGGACGTTGACCCTGCCATCGGCCTTTACGCCGTTCGAATGGCATGTGCATGAGCTGATATGGGGCTATATCCCGGCGATCATCGCTGGATTTTTGCTCACTGCCGTACCGAACTGGACCGGGCGTGCACCCATTGCCGGGCGATCCCTGCTGTTGCTGTTTCTCGTCTGGGTGCTGGGGCGGGCAGCAGTGTTTTTTTCGCTCTGGCTCAGCCCCGAATTAGCCGCGGCCGCCGACCTCTTCTTCCTCATAGCTCTCGGCGCCACTGTCGCCCGCGAACTCATAGCCGGCGACAATAGGCGGAACCTCAAGTTGCTCGCCGTCATTGGCCTCCTGTTAGCGGGCAACGGCCTGTTTCACTGGCAGGCGATAACACAAACCGGCAACGGCGAAGGCACGCGCCTTGGCATTGCAGCAGTGCTGGTCCTGATCATGCTCATCGGCGGGCGCATCATCCCGAGCTTCACCCGCAACTGGCTCGCTGCGCGCGATAAGGGGCGGCTGCCGGCAAATTTTGACCGCATGGATGCAGCCCTCATTGCGATAAGCGCTGTAGCTCTTGTCGCCTGGATTGCGGTGCCGGAGCACAAGGCGACCGCTTTTCTGTTTGTCATTGCAGGCTGTGCGAACCTTGTACGGTTGGGACGCTGGGCCGGAGAGAGAACCCTAAGCGAGCCTCTGGTTCTCATCCTCCATTTTGCCTTCGCTTTCGTGCCTCTGGGTTTCCTCTTGATGGCGTTGGCTATTCAATGGCCCGGCGTTTTGCTGCAAAGCGGCGCGGTGCATGCCTGGACCAGCGGCGCCATTGCTTTGATAACGCTTGCCGTGATGACGCGCGCCAGCCTCGGTCACGTGGGAAGGCCGCTGACCGCCACATGGCCGGTGCAACTCATCTATGCAGCGGCATTGCTCGCTGTAGGGGCACGGCTCGTGGCAGCATTCGACATACTACGGGAGCCGTTGCTGCAGCTATCTGCGGCTGCCTGGGTGGCAGCCTTCCTCGGTTTTGTTGTGGTATTCGGTCCGCTGCTCATAACGCAACGAAGCTGACGGCCGCAGCGGTGTAATGGGCGCTGCCACCGTTGCGCCGCTACTTGCCTGCCCTTAAGTGGCAAGCGAGCAGCGCGTCTATTTCTCTGAAAAATGGTGGAGCCAGACGGAATCGAACCGACGACCTCTTGAATGCCATTCAAGCGCTCTCCCAACTGAGCTATGGCCCCTTAACCGGGAACCTGCGGCGCCATTCGAGACAGTTACCGCAGGCAGAAAACTATTAGTGCCGCACTACGCGGCGATCAAGAAAAACCTTGAGTGTTTGCGTCAGCTTTCGTCTTTAGCACCGGAAATGCCGCCACCGATGATTTCTGTCACGTCTGTGTCGGCATCATCATCGACTGCAAGAAATGTATCATCGTTCTCGGCATCATCCTTGCTGGCATCGTCATCGTCATCATCGCCAAGATCGACATCGGCGAGGGCTGCGATTTCATCTTCTTCCGCTTCGACTTCGTCAAGACTGACGATTTCGACACCTTCAGGTGTCTTCTCTTCTGGTACCGGCTTGGGCACAGGTGCCGCAGCTACCGGAGCCCGATGCGTATCTTTCGAGGGAAGCAGAACTTCCGGAAGAAAGGTGTGTGCGCATTTTGGACAGACGACAGGGCTCTTGGCGAGATCGTAAAATCGTGCACCACAGCTTGAGCAGGTGCGCTTGGTTCCCAGTTCTGGATTAACCACGATTGATATTCCTGAATTTGACGATAAAAGCGGCCTCCCCATGCCACGACATCACGAGAGTGTCAAAGGTAATTCTCGCGGACAGTCTTCCCAGGCATGTTCGCAATATCCAAGTTGAAGGCATTCAGCCGCCCTATTGCCAGCCCTCGCCAGTATTTTTCACCCAGGTGTCAATGCCTGTTTGCCCGCCACCATGCGCTGTCGTGACACCGGCATCAGGGCTATGCTACGACACCGGCAGTAACAAACATCTCCATGCTATCCCCTTGAGCGCGCAGGCTCACCGGGACCGCAACAACTACAAGAGACCACATTGTCTACATTGCCTGCACAGCCCCTCACAGCGCGCGCCTCCCGCTCCCTGCATGGAACGGTTCGGGTGCCCGGTGACAAGTCGATCTCTCATCGTGCTCTTATTCTCGGGGCCATGGCGGTAGGAGAAACCGTGATCGAAGGTTTGCTGGAAGGCGAAGACGTGATTGCCACGGCGCAAGCCCTGAAGGCGCTTGGTGCCACCATCAATCGCGATGCAAACGGTATCTGGCATGTGCATGGCGTCGGCGTCGGCGGCTTCCGCTCCCCCGATGCGCCGCTTGATTTTGGCAATTCTGGCACAGGTGTGCGGTTGATGATGGGAGCGATGGCAAGCCAGCCGATCACCGCGGAACTGACCGGCGATGCATCTTTAAGCAAAAGACCCATGGGACGTGTGCTCACACCTCTGCGGCTGATGGGAACCACCTGGATCGAAGCCGAAGATGAAAGGCTGCCGTTGACGCTGAAGGGCGCGAGGGACGCCTTGCCCCTGCGATATGAACTGCCGGTCGCCTCAGCCCAGGTTAAATCTGCAATCCTGCTCGCAGGTCTCAATACGGCCGGCGTTACCATTGTTGTTGAGTATGCCGCGACCCGCGATCACACAGAGCGCATGTTGCGGGCGTTTGGCGCCGTGGTCGAAACGACACCCCTTGACGATGGCAGTCATGAAGTAAGCGTGCAGGGTTACCCCGAACTTGAAGCGCAGAAGGTTACCGTGCCTGCAGATCCGAGCTCGGCAGCGTTTCCGCTGGTGGCAGCTCTGATCACTCCTGATGCAGAAGTTACGTTGAACGATGTCATGCTCAACGAAACCCGTTGCGGCCTGATCACGACCCTGCAGGAAATGGGCGGGCGCATCGAGATTACCAACAAACGCCGGTCCGGTGGCGAAGATGTGGCTGATCTCAAGGTGCGCTCCAGCGCCCTGCACGGTGTTGAAGTGCCGGCAGGACGCGCACCTTCCATGATTGATGAGTATCCTGTGCTGGCCGTGGCCGCTGCCTGCGCTGAAGGTGAAACCTACATGCGGGGATTGTCTGAACTGAGGGTCAAGGAAAGCGACAGGCTGGCAGCGGTGGCCGCCGGCCTGGCTGTCTGTGGTGTTGCGCATGTGGTTGCCGGCGATGATCTCATCGTTACGGGTGGACCTGTTGCCGGCGGCGGGCCCGTCAAAACACATATGGATCACCGCATCGCCATGGCCTTTCTGGTGCTCGGCCTTGCCTCAGACACCGGCGTTACGGTCGATGATGGCGCCATGATCGCCACGAGCTTCCCTAGTTTCCAGGCGATGATGCAAGACCTCGGGTGCGACATCACACAGGCACAGGAGCCGCAGCATGATCATTGCCATTGACGGCCCCGCAGCATCTGGAAAAGGCACTCTCGCCCGCCGCCTGGCACGACGCTACGGCCTCATTTATCTTGATACCGGCGCCCTCTACCGTGCCGTCGCAACCTTGCTGCTCAACGACGGTGCCGATCTCAGTGATGCAGAAGCTGCTGTTGCGGCGACGGCAAGAATTACCCCGGCCTTTCTCGAAGATTCGAGCCTCCGCACCGCAGAAGCCGGTCGCGCCGCCTCGGTTGTGGCAGCGATGCCGCCGGTGCGTACCGCCTTGTTTGACTATCAGCGCTCCGTGGCAACCACACCGCCGGGAGCTGTCCTGGACGGGCGCGATATCGGCACGGTGATCTGTCCGGATGCGGAGGTGAAACTGTTTGTCACCGCTGACCTCACAACGCGGGCAGAACGGCGCTATCACGAGCTTATGGCCAATGGCATGGACACATCCCGCGACATTGTCCTCAAAGACCTTGCAGAACGCGATCAGCGCGATGCACAACGGGCGGAAGCACCACTTGTTGCCGCTGAAGACGCCTACTTGCTTGATACGTCGAATTTGGATATAGAAGCGGCGTTTCAGGCCGCCTGCGCTCACGTTGACGCGGCGACCGGAATTAATTGATAGACGGGTAAGATATACCGTCTAATGGAGCGGTACCGGAAAGACGCCGATTGGAGGCGCTGCCGGTGCTTTAAGTGGAAAGCCCACAACCGAAAAATTTACTCGTCCATGCCGGGCGAGCGGTGATGGGATGTCCTGCGGTCATATCCGTGGGCAAACGCAATAATGCAGGTGAATGTATGTCGGAGCCTTCAACAAGCTCACTTAACCCTACAGTTGATGATTTTGCCGCGATGCTGGAAGAAAGTTTCTCAGCAGGCGAGCAACTGGAAGGCAGCGTCGTCAAGGGAATCATAATCGCCATCGAGGCAGATCTGGCGATTATTGATGTCGGTCTCAAAACCGAAGGACGCGTGCCCCTCAAAGAATTCCAATCTCCCGGTCAGACAGATGGCCTGGTCGTCGGTGATGAAGTCGAGGTCTACCTGGAGCGTATCGAAAACGCGATGGGTGAGGCTGTTCTGAGCCGCGACAAGGCACGCCGCGAGGAAAGCTGGACACGGCTTGAGAAGTCGTTTGAAGCAAACGAGCGGGTCGATGGTATTATCTTCGGCCGCGTCAAAGGCGGATTTACCGTCGATCTCGGTGGTGCCGTGGCGTTCCTGCCGGGCAGCCAGGTTGACATTCGCCCCATCCGCGACGTCACACCGCTGTTCAACATTCCGCAGCCGTTTCAGGTCCTCAAGATGGACAAGCGTCGTGGCAACATTGTTGTATCACGCCGTGCGGTCCTGGAAGAAACCCGTGCCGAGCAACGCAGCGAGCTGGTACAGAACCTGACCGAAGGCCAGGTTGTCGAAGGCGTTGTGAAAAACATCACCGATTACGGTGCATTCGTCGATCTCGGCGGCATTGACGGTCTCCTGCATGTCACGGACATTGCCTGGCGTCGCGTCTCACACCCGAGCGATGTTCTTTCCATCGGCCAGTCGGTCAATGTTCAGATCATCAAGATCAATCCGGAAACGCAGCGCATCAGCCTCGGCATGAAACAGCTTGAGGCCGATCCATGGGATGGCGTTGAAGCCAAATATCCCCGTGAGATGCGCACCAAGGGTGTGGTCACGAATATTACTGAGTATGGTGCCTTCGTCGAACTTGAAGAAGGTATCGAAGGTCTGGTGCACGTCTCCGAAATGAGCTGGACCAAGAAAAACTTCCATCCGGGCAAGATCGTTTCCACCACCCAGGAAGTGGAAGTCATGGTGCTTGAGGTTGATCCCGCCAAGCGCCGTATCTCTCTTGGCCTCAAACAGTGCACGGAAAATCCCTGGCTCAGCTTTTCTGACCAGTTTGAAGTCGGTGCCGAAGTGGAAGGCGAAATCAAGAACATCACCGAATTCGGCCTCTTTATCGGCCTTGATGGTGATGTGGACGGAATGGTCCACCTGTCCGATCTGGACTGGAACCGGCCCGGTGAAGAAGCAATCCAGGACTACACCAAGGGTGATGTGGTCAAGGCGCAGGTGCTGGAAGTTGATACCGAGAAAGAACGTATCAGCCTCGGCATCAAGCAGCTTGGCGGCGACCCGATGGAAACGCTTGGCGAAATAAAGAAGGGCGCGATCGTCACTTGCGAAATTACCGCAGTGAAGGAAAACGGCCTCGAAGTCTCCATTGGCGACAGTGGCATGACTTCCTTTATCCGCCGCTCTGACCTCAGCCGCGACCGTTCGGAACAACGGCCGGAACGGTTTGCCGTGGGCGACAAGGTCGATGCCCGCATCACGCAGATGGACAAGACCAGCAGGCGCATCTCCGTTTCGATCAAAGCACTTGAGATCGCTGAAGAAAAAGAGGCAGTGGCGCAGTACGGTTCAACCGACTCCGGCGCTTCTCTCGGCGATATTCTGGGTGCCGCCCTTACGCGGGCCCAGGGCGAAGCTGAAGCCGAAGACAGCGTTGAAGCGGACGACGATGGCGAAGACGCCGGATCCGACGCAAGCGGTGACGCCGGTGACAATGCAAGCGATGACGCCGCGGACGACGCGAGCGACGACGCCAAAGAAGAGTAGCAAACAAGTTGGGAGCACCTGTGCATTTGCAGGTGCTCCCGCATTTGCTCATCAACTGATAGTTCTTCATGACGCTCAATGCGGACATTCTGGCAGATCGGCGGGGCCTTAAGCGCCAGCTTAGGGTTTGGAGAATTGCCGCTGTACTGATCACGGTTACCGCGATTTTTGCCATGTTCGGCTATGGTGGCGGAAAGCTCGGGCTATTCGGTCACGGCGATCATATTGCCCGTATCACGGTTTCAGGCATCATCGTTGATGATCGTGAGCAGCAAGAGATGTTTGATGCACTCGTAAAAGAGGACAGCGTCAAAGCCATCATTCTCCACATTGACAGCCCGGGCGGCACAACGGCTGGCGCCGAGGCGCTTTACGCTGCAATCCGCCGGGCGGCATCAAAAAAACCACTGGTCGCGGTGGTCGGCGACGTTGCCGCATCCGGTGGTTACATCGCAGCCCTGGGTGGCGATCACATCGTTGCCCGCGGCAATTCCATTACCGGCTCCATCGGTGTCATATTCCAATGGGCTGATGTTTCAGAGTTGCTGGACACACTTGGTGTCACAGTCAATCAACTGAAAAGCAGTGAGCTGAAGGCCGAGCCCGGCATGTTTGGGCCCGCCCCGGAGGCTGCGCTCGAGATTACCCGGGTCATGGTTAGCGATAGCTACGAGTGGTTCGTCGGACTGGTGTCCGAGCGCCGCCCCTTCGATGAGGCGGCGGCCCGCGAAGTGTCTGACGGCCGCGTCTATACGGGGCGCCAGGCGCTTGAAGCCGGCCTCATTGATGCTATCGGTGGTGAACGGACGGCCCTGCAGTGGCTGCGCGATGAACGCCAGGTCGGGAATGCGTTGAAGGTCGTCGACTGGAGCGACGGCGAGAGCGAGGATTTCTCGCTGGCTGACCTTGCTCTGTCCCGAACGCTTGCAAAATTCGGCCTGGAAGACATCGGAGCGGCTTTGGGGCTTGGCGAAAAAACTGCGCCGATAGAAAGACTTAGTCTTGACGGCCTGATCTCGGTTTGGCACCCTGATCTTTAAACGCAGCCCCACTCGCGTGGCGAACAGGGGCTGGGGCGGAGGCATCATGATAAAATCGGAACTCATCCAGCTTATCGCGGAGGAGAACCCGCACCTTTACCAACGCGACGTCGAACGGATCATCAATACAGTTTTTGATGAGATCGGGGGCGCCCTGTCGCGTGGTGACCGGGTGGAGCTACGTGGCTTTGGCGCATTTTCTGTTAAGGAGCGGCCGGCACGAACCGGCCGCAACCCGCGTACCGGCTCTCCGGTGAACGTGCAAGCCAAGCGGGTCCCTTTCTTCAAGACGGGGAAAGAATTGCGCGAGCGCCTGAACACAAGTGGCGACGAAGTATAAGCCGGCACCAGGCTTGCCGGGACTTTGATCTCCAAGGCAGCTTTCAGCCTGAGCTGAAAGAGGCCTAAATGGTCGGGCGCCTTTGGTTCTGGGAGAAGAATGCACCGTGAAGCGACTGTTCAACTGGGCAATCGGTATCCCTCTGGCCGTGATCATCATCGCGATTGCGGTCGCCAATCGCAGCAGCGTCTCCTTTTCGCTCGACCCCTTTTCGAGCTCGCAGCCCTATTTCTCAATTGATGCGCCCTTGTACATGTTGTTGTTGGGTGCCGGTTTCATTGGCCTGCTGTTTGGCGGTGTGACTTCTTGGTTGAGCCAGGGCAAGTGGCGCCGGGCAGCCCGAGAAGCGCGCTCTGAAAGTTCGCGGCTGCGCAACGATGTGGACACCCTCAAGCGCCGCGCAACGTCAACGCCGGAAGCTCTGCCACCACCAAGCAGCAACCAAAGCCTTAGCTGATCAAGAACCGGTTTCAGCGGGTTGACTACTATTGCGGCCAAAAGCCAAATGCTCAATCTGCTAATGCCCTGGCCTCAGAGTGTGGATGGACACACGCTGCAACGCTTGCACCAGCCCTCTTTAGAGCGCATGCTTTGACCCGATAACTTGAAGGGCTTCATTGCATTCGGCAGAACACCGGAGCGTTCAAGACAAAACATCGGTCCCATGGGCCAGTTACAATTGTTGCGTAGAAACCGAGCGGGTCATCGCGATGAGCGCGAAATCACTGCTTTCAAACCTTTGGGGCCCGCAGAAGCGGAGCGGGATGCGAGCTTGCACGCACTCAAGGCGTCGCTCTCTGGCCGCCTGGGGGGCCGCCTGGGGCCGAACGCTATCATTCCTCCTCCTGGTCATGCCATCTCTGGCCCACGCTGCGGATGAAAACCTCAAAATAGCAATCGGCGTGACCCCTGAAGGCGCAAGTTGCCTGCTGGGAGGATCGATCGATGGCGAAATTGTTTCAGCGGCTACCGTTGTGCCGATGATGGACCATGCACAAGAATACACCCTAATTGAGCTCGATGGTTTTGGCTCAATGACAGCGGCGATAGGGCTGCCCCGTCCCGTTGGTTCTGATACGGATTGCGAAGACCAGTATGAACAGGAACTTGCCCTCGGCCCTGACGATTATGGGCGAATGCAGGTAGCCGTTTTGGGTTCAACGGATGTTGTCGCAGATCATCTGACGGAGTCGCGTTCACTGGAAGCAACAGAGATCGAGACTCTGAAGCTCGATATCCGTGTTTATCTGGATGAGAGCGGTTTCCTCTATACCGGCGTGGAAATCGCTCAGGCGATTGAGTTTGATGCCAATAACGATGGCACGAAAGACATGTTGATCAACGCCATCAACAGTCGGCGCGAAAACGCCCAGAGAGGTGAGTACGCACTCATAATGATAAAGGACGGCGCGACCGGCGTATTTACAATCGTTGCCGAAGAGTTCACAGCGGAAACCAGTGATTATCCCAGCCTCTTGTGGGAAAACACGGTCGTCTCGATCCTTGACCTGGACGGCGACCGGCAAATGGAACTGGTCGTCTATGGCACTTTCTATTATGGCGACGGCTGGGAAGTCCTCAAGATCGAGAATGGCGCTGGCAGTGCTGTTTTGGGTTGCGGCTGCGGCGGCTGAAGCCATTCAGTTTGAATTCCACTGAAACGACACCTGCTATCATATCGCAGCGCGGTTTCGCCACGCTACTGCAAGATTGTCAGCGCTCAGCTATCTGGTATAACGCGCCGCTCCCTTAGCAACGGTATCTGATCGAATGCTCCATTCCGGCAATCCAATTTTCTGCGCCCTCGACACAGTTGACGTCGAGTGGGCTGCGTCCCTGGCGCACGAACTGCGCGGCCATGTGGGCGGCGTCAAGATCGGCATGGAGTTCTTCTACTCACACGGATATGAAGGCTACCGTCGGGTCGCTGAAGCGGGATTGCCTATATTTCTGGATCTGAAGCTTCATGATATTCCAAATACTGTCGCCGGCGGCATCCGGGCACTGGAAACTCTTGAACCTGCGATTATCAACGTGCACGCCGGAGGGGGCCTGGCAATGATGCAGGCCGCCTGCACTGCAGCGCGCGAAGCAAAGAGCCCACTGAAAGTCATAGCCGTAACGATCCTCACGAGCCTCGATACCAGTGATTTGCAAAACATCGGCTTTGAAGACAAGCAAGAGGGTGGCAACAGTTCAACGCAATGGCACGCCACCAACCTTGCCGCGCTGACCCAGACCGCCAGCCTGGACGGGGTTGTTTGCAGCAGCCATGACATTGGGTCTATAAGAGCGCAGTGCGGAAAGGATTTTCTCACTGTTGTGCCGGGGATACGCCCCTCAAGTGGCAATGTGCAGGATCAAAAACGGGTCGCAACGCCCGCCTGGGCACTGAACGAAGGGGCCGACATACTGGTCATCGGACGGCCCATTACGCAGGCCGACGACCCGGTCGCAGCGGCGGACACGATATTTGCGGAATGTACGGCAAACCTTGCCGCCAACTGATCCAACGGGTGAGCCATGATCCAGGTAAAAATTTGCGGGATCTCCGAGCCGGAA
>JAJFHB010000304.1 GCA_021775795.1 Hyphomicrobiales bacterium
AGATCGGCGCACAAATGTCGCGCTATTACGGGCTGCCGTATCGTGCAGCCTGTTTCACAAATTCCAATGTTCCCGATGCACAGGCAGGATATGAATCGCAAAGCCAGTTATGGGCCGGCATTACATCGGGAACGCACCTTTTTATGCATGCGGCCGGATGGCTTGAGACCGGGCTGTGTGCGTCCTTTGAAAAGTTCATCCTCGACGTAGACATGCTGCAGTCTATGGCTGTCTATCTTGAGCCGGTGGAGATATCTCCGGAAACGCTTTCGGTTGAAGAAATTGCCGCTGTAGGACCGGGTGGTCATTATTTCGGGACCGAAAAAACCATCGCGGCCTATGAAACAGCATTTCACAGGCCTCTCGTTTTTGCAGGCATGAACTATGGTCAATGGGAAGAGCAGGGGTCTCGAGACGCTGCTCAACGCGCACATGAAGTCTACAAGCAGGCGATCAGGGAATATGAGGAGCCTACACTGGCGCCGGACACGCTCGAGGCGCTCGACGCTTTCGTTGCCCATCGCAAGGAAGAGGGCGGAGCCCCGATCGATTGACCGGATGACCCGTTCTGGGAGCGCGCAGCGCACCACTTCTAGAACCTGGTGATGGGCCGGCTGACGGCATGATGAGCGGAGGCTCACAGTCTGACGCTTGGTGGCATTTCCGAGCACTAATGTACGGTCCGAGCGGAGAGTTTCTAATCCTGCCCGGCTCGTCGAGCTCGGAAAAGACGGCCTTGTTACGTTAAGCTACCAAAATGTGAATGCGGCAGTTTCCACTGACACCGTCCTACGAGGTGGTGACTGACAAAAACCAATCCTACGGGGCTGCATTAGGTGAGCTCGGCGTGCGCGAAAAACACAATACTGGCGGGAGAAGCAACAACAGGGCCGAGAATTCGCACCCTCCGGTTCGGCGGCGCAAACGACGAAATCATGCGTTGGCTGTTCACTAACGTGACAAAGCTGCCTGAACAAACTGATCCGCCGTATCCGCTTATCCGCATGTCCTTCATGAGGCAGGGCCGGGAAAGGATGTGATGTATATTTCAGTTTTGTTACGCCGTCTTGAAATTGCTTTTGAACGTCAAAGAGAGCGTTTCGTTGTTGAAGTCTATAATACTATCGACTTCGATATTATCGTCCGTCTGCTCAGTGAGGCCATCGACAATTTGATCTTGCAGCCCGCCATCGATGATCCAGGTATAGAAGGCTTGCGCAACATCATCAGAGGCAGCGCCGACGAACGATATTGATACCGTTTTCATGTTCTATCTCTCCGGATTTTATACAAGTTTACAATAGCTCTCCCTAACCTAACCACGATGGATGCAAAATGAAAACGGCTGACATCGCCATTCGACAGCGCAACGGACGCCGCAGTGGGTTCCTGTAATGCATCGCAGATTGTCTCGGCGACATTGTTCAGAAACTCTCCGATCAATCCCTGATGCCCAACGGGTAGTCTGGGCTGTAGACCGTGATGAAACTCTCACAAACGACCGGATTGTCCTCACGCCACGGGGCACCCCAACGTTCACATTGGCTTTTGAAGTACCTCCGGTGTCCAAAGCTCCAGTTCTCATGGCTTGGAATCAAATCTCTTTCCGGTCCTTCTGATGCCGCGAATTCAGGGCCAACCTGATTGAAGGGCACAATGTTGATGCCTATAATTTTAACCACACAAACCGGCCTTCCCTCCACATCGACCACGATCCAATAATCACCGACCCTACGCATTGGAATATTATCAAGCTCGAATTGCATTTGCTGGTGGCAGGTTCCCCGCTTCAGGGTTCTTGCCGCCAGGTCTGCAAGAACATTGATAACCTCACTGATCTCCTCGTCTTTTTTGTCACATTCCGCAAAGGGAAGAGCGTAGTGGCGCGATGCCTCGTCAACACCGATTGCGGTGCATGCCTTTGCCCAAAAGGCGTCGATTTCAGAACTCTCATGAATGATCATCAAACAATCTCCGCTTGAAAACTGGCTTTACTGTGCTGCTTGTTTGCCGTGCCTGCAGATCATGAGGCCAGCACACCACCATCAGCCATGATGATAGAACCGATCATGTAACTGGCGGCGTCGGAAGCCGCGAACCACACAACCTCAGCTATTTCTTCAGGCTTCCCGAGCCGTTTCAAGGCGGTTTGAGAAGATGACTGAACATCATTATCTTCTGGAACCTGCCCCACGGTCTGGAGAAGTAATCCTGTATCGATGGGGCCGGGACAGACGGCGTTTATTCGTATGCCGTTAGGTGCTTCCTCAACGGCCAGAGCACGTGTGAACTGAACGACAGCCCCTTTGGACGCACAATAGATGGTACATCCCGCGGCTGACTTGAACGCCAGCTCAGATGCGATGTTGACGATGACCCCGGAACCGCGCTTTCGCATTCCCGACAGGGCCTGTCTGCAACAGAGGTAAGTGCTTTTTACATTGGAATCGAAAACAGTATACCAGTCATCTTCTGTCGTTTCTGTCAGCGAAAGCGGCCAGCGACCCATGGTTCCGGCATTGTTGATGAGGATGTCGATGGGCCCGTGCTTTTCCTCAATGCGCTCAAACAAATCCACAACTGAACGATCATTCCGAAGATCACAAACACACGATATTGCCGTGCCACCTTCTGAAGATATCTTCTCAACTGTCTCGGTTGATTCCCTGATATCGACGGCAATGATCAAGTGATCCTCCCGTGCGGCCCGCAATGCAATTGCCTGCCCGATACCTGATGCGGCACCTGTCACGATCACATTTTTCTTCATCGCTTTCCATCCATCGTCGTTCAGAGGGCATTGTTACATTAACGCGCGGTGGCCGCACAAATTTCCAGCGAAGCGCTCCGGTTTTGGCGAATTTGCTTGAGCCCCACCTCCCGCTTCCACGCGGGCTCTGTGTGCTGTAAGTATGGCAAACAATGCCTTATGCAAAATACACGGCTCCGGTCCATGGCCGATGAATATCTCAGCCGGTCTGTAAGGCTTGGAACTGAGCGGCAACTGCAGCTGGAGGCGCTTGCGCTTAAAGTCGGCCGCTTAAGGCCTGCGAAGAGACAAAGAGGCCAAAAGCCATGAAAATTTCCCTGTTCAATCTAATGGGCAAGCCACGTGGCGGTCCGTCTCATGCGGAAGTCATCGAGCAGATGCGCACCATGACGTGCATGGCCGACGAGGGTGGCTTCGATATCGCCTGGTTCGCCGAACACCATCTTTCC
>JAJFHB010000305.1 GCA_021775795.1 Hyphomicrobiales bacterium
AGCTCTTGTTCGATCAGAGCCGCTACACCTGGGAACGGCTGGGGGAACTTGGCCAGAACCTGCTCATTGGCATGGCGCTCGTCATCGGTGTCTTGTTTATCACCCTGGGCTGGCGCTCGGCAATGATCGTTGCCATCATCCTGCCTCTGGCAAGTCTGCTCTCGATCACTCTGCTGCAGCGTTTGGGCGTGCCGATCCAGCAAATGTCGGTCACCGGTCTCATTGTAGCCCTTGGTCTTCTGGTTGATGCGGCCATCGTCATGACCGACGACGTGAAGCAACGTCTGACCGGCGGTGCGCCACCGCTCCATGCGGTCCGCGATGCGGTACGGAGATTGGGCATCCCGCTTCTGGCCTCGACAGTGACAACGGTTCTGGCGTTCTTGCCCATGGTGTTGCTTCCCGGGCCTGTTGGCGATTTTATCGGCTCTATCGCCATATCCGTTATCGTCATGTTGATCACCTCGTTCCTGCTGGCGCTCACGATCGCACCGGCACTCGCAGGCATGTTGCTACCCCAGTCTAAAGGCGATGTCCGGCAGCGCTGGTGGCGCGATGGCCTGCGCGGCGGTGTTATGGCGCGGGTGTTCTCGGCTTCGCTTGATCTGTCTCTGCGTTACCGCGGCCTTGCAATACTGGCAGCGCTTGCCCTGCCGCTCATTGGGTTTGGCGCTTTCCCGACACTCACGGCGCAGTTTTTTCCAGGTGTCGAGCGCGATCAATTCTACATTCAGGTGACGTTGGCCGATGGTGCCTCGATCACTCAGACCCTCAGCGCCACGGATCGGATCGACGAAGTCCTGGATGTTGAAGAGGACATTGTGGATGTCCACTGGTTCCTCGGCGAGAGTGCGCCAGCCTTCTATTACAACATGCAGGCTAACCGTGACCGTGTCCCGGGATTTGCCGAAGCCTTGATAACGACAGCGTCTCCAGCGGCAACACAGCGTCTCCTGGAAGTGTTGCAAAGCGCCTTGGATGACGCGGCTCCCGAAGCGCAAGTGGTGGTTCGGGGATTGGTGCAGGGGCCGCCGGTTGCAGCTCCGGTGGAATTGCGTCTGGTTGGCCCCAGCCTTTCTGTATTGCGGGAAATTGGCGATGAGGCGCGCCGCCGGATGAGTGAGATACCCGCTGTTACGCACACAAGGGCTGACCTCATTGGTGCCGGGCCAAAGCTTGTTTTTGAGCTTGATGAAGACAAGGTTCGGTTGGCCGGTCTGGAACTGGCCGATGTCGCCCGGCAGCTCAATGCGCAACTCGTCGGTGTCACGGGGGGATCATTGATTGAGGGCACTGAAGAGTTGCCCGTCCGCGTGCGTCTGCATGATGACGAACGCGTTTCTGCCGACCGCATAGCAGCACTTACAATCGTTGCGCCACAAAGCTCTGCTGTCGGATCGGAAGAAACTTTGGCGGCTATTCCTCTGCAGGCACTGGGCGAAATGCACCTGGTACCCTCCGAAAGCGCCATCTCGCGCCGCGATGGTGAGAGGATCAACACTGTCCAGGCCTATTTGCAAACAGGGGTGTTGCCCGAGGAAGCGCTTGCCGAACTGCAGGCGCAGTTGGCTCTTGACCCCCTGGTCCTTCCTGAAGGCTACCGTATCGAGTGGGGTGGTGATGCCGACGCCAGAGCGGAAACCATGCGTAATCTTCTGTCGCCTATCGGCTTGATTGTCATGTTGATGGTGGCAACGATTGTGCTGACGTTCAATTCATTCCGGCTTTCACTGATTGCCTGGGCTGTGAGCCTCCTGTCCATGGGGCTGAGCCTGCTGGCGCTCGCAGTGTTTCAATATCCCTTCGGTTTTCAGGCCCTGCTTGGCGTCATTGGTTCGATTGGTGTGTCGATAAATGCTGCCATCATCATCATGTCAGCCCTGCAAAAAGATAGCGAGGCCAACAGCGGTGACCGTTCAGCCATACGGCGGGTGGTGATGAAGGCAAGCCGCCACATATTTTCCACCACGATCACGACGTTTGGCGGATTTTTGCCACTGATCCTGGCAGGGGGAGGCTTCTGGCCTCCGTTTGCCATGGCCATATCCGGCGGCGTGCTTCTCTCAACTGTCGTGTCGTTCTACTTCGTGCCGCCGATGTTCAGCCTGCTTGTCGCCAAGCGCAAACAGGTAGAGCTCATACAGCGCGATGTGCCCGATCAGCAGTTGCACCGTGTCATGAACCACGGCCTGTTGCAGGCAGCGGAGTGAAGTGACTTAGCGCTTTGAAACGGATGTCTCTTCGCCCCAGCGTTGCGTCGCCGCATCGTCACTCTCGCGTGCATCGACCCAGCTCTCGGCCTCACCATCGCTTTCGCACTTCCAAAAAGGTGCTTTTGTTTTCAGCCAGTCGATGAGAAATTGACAGGCATCAAAGGCGTCCTGGCGATGGGGGGAGCAAGCGATGACGAGGACAATGTCGTCACCGGGATCAAGCTTTCCATAACGGTGCACAATGAGCGAGGCCTCCAGAGCCCAGCGTTCATTGGCCTGCCGCTCAATATCAACCAGCGCCTGTTCCGTCATGCCGGGATAATGCTC
>JAJFHB010000306.1 GCA_021775795.1 Hyphomicrobiales bacterium
TTCATCAACGCCTTCAATTTCAGGTGGGTAATAGGCATCAAACATCATGGGACTGCGTATCATAAGGTCGCCGGCCAAAAGCGATGCCGTTTCGCCGTTACTCGATATGCCGCCCTTGACGCGTGTGGATACCAAAACAGCACCACTGGTGTGTTTCGTCGGATAGGTAATATCGCCGTGACCAAGCAGACCCGGCTTTTCTCCCGAGACGCGTCGCCGGGCAGAGTAGGCCATTTCACCGATATTGCGGATGTCTGTTACCGGCACCATCAGATCAGCCGCAAATTCCTCCGCCTTTTTGGGCAGCAGCGTACCCGGCCATATGCACGCGAGGGCCTTCAGGTTCTTGATACATTGCGCTTCCTGAAACACCCCTTCATTTTTGAGAAGATCAATGATCGACGGCGGAAGTCCCATATAGGAGACGTCGTGCGCTCTCATCTGCTCAACAAAACAATCCAGATCAAAGGGATGATGAAGACACAATGTACCGCCGGTCATGAGCCAGGGAACGAAAAACGCACCAATCGACACCAGACCGGTGAGCGGATAGGGGCTCAGGATTGTGGCATTGGTTTCAACAGCCGACTCCAATATCTGCATCATTCCTGCAGAAATCCACTGATTGTGGCTGCGTGGAACGGCACATGGGGTGGATGAATCCCCGCCAGCCCAGCAAATTGTGGCTATGTCGTTGGCACCTGATATCCCGTTGGCACCAGGCGCATGGCGTGTTTCTTCACCGACTCGTTTTTCAAAAACACTGTCTAGGGATTGCACACCATCTGGAAGATCGTGGCCAAATCCGAACACACCACGCACACTCATCTGCTCAACCGCGACCTGACGCATCATCTCCGCGTGGTTTCGCCCGGTAATGGTGGAGGAACTGATCAGCGCCCGAGGTGCAATCCAGGGCAGGGCGGTACGCATTTCATGTTCACGCCACAATAGTGGTAATGGCGAGTAGATGAGCCCCAATTCCAGGGTGGCAAGAAAAACGACAACCTGCTCGACGGTGTTGGGAAGCTGAACCGCAACAACGTCGTCTTTGCGTAATCCGCAATCCCGGAAAACCGCCGTGAGGTGAGTTACCGCATCCGCAAGCTCTTGGTAGGTAAGCTTGCGCACCACACCGTTGGTGATCTCGCGCTTGTTCAAAGGGTCACAAACAGCAAACAAGTCCGGCGTTCGCTTTACCGAGCGCTGAAACAGTGCCTGAAGCGTTGCATCTCCCCAGATGCCCGCTTCAGTGTATTTTTCGATTGTCGCCCGATCGGAAAGTTGCATTTTATCCCCGCCCCAGGCCTCGTTAGCCCATTGCGGAGCATTACTGATTCGCTTGATACCACCAAGTATCAAGTTGATGCCCATAGAGAGATTGAATTTCTGGATGCGCCAAATAGTTCCAGCGCGCGGTCCACAGGGTCGGTTTATGGAACAACGGTATGACGTAAACGCCCGAGAGAAGGACGCGATCAAGCGCCCGTACAGCCGAGGCAAACTCAGGCCTGTCCACCGCGGCCAGAAGATGCCCGATCATGGCATCAATAGCGGGTTCACTGGTCCCCATGTAGTTGCGAGTGCCTTCAATGTCGCGACCCTCGGTACCCCAATAAAATGACTGTTCGTTTCCAGGTGAAAGTGAGGCAAACCATTTATAGGGCAACATGTCGTAGTCGTAGGTCTGCCGCCGCTGCTGCATCTGAGTGCTGTCAACCTGCCTGATGTTCAGGTTCACACCGATACGCTCAAGGGTACGTGCGTACTGGAGCCCCAGTCTTTCCTGTTCCGTCGATTGAACAATCAGTTCAAGCGCAAGGGGCTCACCACTGTCCACATGAACCATCACGCCGTCCTGAACCTCAAACCCGGCCTCTTTCAGAATGGCAATGGCCGCCCGGGCGTTGGATCGGTTGCGTCCGCTTCCATCACTCACAGGCATGGTATAGGAGCCATCCAGTATGTCGTCTGCGACCACACCGCCAAACGGTGCAAGAAGACTCAATTCGAGGTCGTCAGCAACTCTGCCATGTGATGTAAGTTCAGAATTGTCATAGAAGCTTTGGGTCCGGACATACAAGTCGTAGTAAAGGGTCTTGTTGATCCATTCGAAGTCAAACATCTGCAACAAGGCCTGCCGGACGCGGACATCCGAGAGATGCTGGCGGCGTGTATTAAACACAAAGGCCGACATGCCCGAGGGCAGCCCCGTCGCGAATTCTTCGATTAGAACGTCACCGCTCTCTACCGCTGCAAATTCATAGCCGGTTGCCCAGCGCGTCGGGTCTCCTTCAGACCGCATGTCATAGAGGCCCTTCTTAAAAGCTTCAAACGATGAGGTAGCATCCCGGTAATAGTCATAGGTGATGCTGTCGAAATTGTGCCTGCCACGGTTAGGGGCAAGATCGCGTGCCCAGTGATTTGTGTCGCGGCGGTAGACAATACTGGCACCGGCATCGACTTCTTCTATGACGTAAGGACCGCTGCCCAACGGTAATTCGAGACCAGTAGCTTCAAAATCCCGTCCTTCGTAAAAATGCTTGGGGATAATGGGCATGAGCCCAAGGATAAGCGGCATTTCCCGGTCGCCATCTTCGATGAAAGTGAATTTCACCGCACTTGTGCCGATCCGCTCGATCTCAGCCACTTTCGAATAATAGCTCCGATGATTTGGCCGACCAAAGTCTCTCAGGGTCTCAAGAGAGAAGATAACATCCTCAACAGTGATCGGCGTGCCATCGGAGAAATAGGCTTCCGGGCGGATCGAAAAAGTTACCCAGGAACGATCAGCCGGCGTCTCGATGGTTTCAGCAATCAGACCGTAAAGGGAAAAAGGCTCATCGAGGGCGCGCGCCATCAGGCTCTCAAACACATGGCTGCGAATTCCCGCAGCCGAAGCACCCCGGACCACCAGCGGGTTGGTGCTGTCAAATGTGCCGGTGACCGCGAGCCTCACATCTCCACCTTTCGGTGCATCCGGATCAGCATAGGAAAAGTGTGTGAAATCCGCTGGGTAAAGCGGGGCGCCGTGCATGGCGATGCCATGTGCGGGTTCTGCCCGTGCTTCCGCAAACATGGCGGGGAAAATGAGAAGTGCTGAGAGCACTGCGACAAAGGTAAAGCGGGGAGAATCAATCATGACAGCAAGTTTATAGGTGAAGGATGTCCAAGGTGACATTGATTTGTGGGCGAGTTTATGGACCATTTGCGGCAAATTGAACGATGGCGAGTGGCGCACATAAGTTAGGGATATTCAGATGCCAGGTAAAATGCCGGAAGGCTTTGATATAGCGGGTATTATCGGCGGCGGAACGATCGGAGCGAGCTGGACGGCCCTGTTCCTCGCTGCAGGGCTTGAGGTGGATGTTTATGATCCCTCTGAAAGTGCTGAAACATTCGTTCGGGACTATCTGCAAAACGCCTGGCCTCAGTTGGAGGCATTGGGTTTGGTCAGCGACCACAGTGATGCAAACCGCCTGCATTTTGTAGGGTCGCCGGAAGCCGCTGTTGAACGAGCGGACTTTGTGCAGGAGAGTGTGCCGGAGCGAATTGAAATCAAACATGAGCTCTTCGGCCGCATAGAAGCTCACCTGAAGAACTCCTGTATCGTGGCATCAAGCGCCTCCGGCCTCCTTGTCAAAGATATGCAGAAAGCCTGGCAAAACCCGGGTCGCTTCATTCTCGGGCACCCGTTCAATCCTCCCCACCTCATTCCTCTCGTCGAACTGCTCGGGAATGAACAAACGGAAGTTGGTGTTCTGGATCAGGCGAAGGCCTTTTATGAAGCCTGCGGAAAGGTCACCATCAATGTAAGGCGTGAAGTTCCCGGGCATGTGGCCAATCGATTGCAGGCGGCACTTTGGCGAGAAGCCATCCATCTTGTTATGGAAGGTGTGGCCAGTGTTGAGGATGTGGATAGAGCCGTCAGTGCCGGACCCGGTTTGCGCTGGTCAGTCATGGGGCCGCACATGCTTTTCAGCCTCGGAAGCGGTGGCAGCGGTATCAAGACATTCTGCGGCCGCTATGCGGATTCTTTCCATCATTGGTGGAAAAGTCTCGGCGCCCCAGTGTTGACGGAAGAAGTCTCACAGAAACTGGCAGCAGGTGTCGCCGATGAAGAGGCCGGACGGTCCTTTGATGAACTGACAAGCGAGAGGGATGAAAAAATCATCGCGGCGTTGCGGGCTTTCCATGAATTGGACATCAAGAACTAACTCCCGAACCTTTTCAAGGAGTTGGGAACTTCAAACTCCGAACATTAATATGCCGGCCGTGGTGGCAGAAGACGTCGGCAATTGTGATCACCTGCCATAATTTCAATCAAACTGCTCCAGTGCTTTCTTGAGAGCTTCTCTGGTTTTCTGCTTGTCCACTCGACCTGCTTCGATAGAAATTACCACACCCTCATCCTCGTGGTGAAACCCTGCTGCTTCTTGTTCCAGGTCTTCAATCGGTGCGCGCACACAATAGGTTTTCACAGGCTGTGAAATACCTTTCATGCTGATGGCTTCCTGCTCGTCTGCATGCAGCCAGTCTTTGACAAGAGAGTAAGTTTCCGCAGCAATAAGGATTCCTCCAGCTTCCGCATGAGATTCCAGCCGTGCTGCCAGGTTCACTTCCTGCCCGA
>JAJFHB010000307.1 GCA_021775795.1 Hyphomicrobiales bacterium
AGCTCTTGTCTTCAAGTCGAGTGTTGTAGCCATATTACACCTCACGCCAGATCGATGCGTCCCGACCTTTGGAACCGGTCGGATACTTCGATGATGCCAAGCACAATAACGAGGATCACAATGGCAAGGGCCGAGCCTAAAGGCCAGTTGAGCGCTGAGCCGAACTGCGTCGTTATGATGTTTGCGATCATGGCGCCATCAGGCCCGCCGACAAGCACGGGCGCTACGAAGTCACCAAATGAGAGGCAGAAGGTGAATGTGGCGCCGGCAATGACACCGGGCACGGCGAGGGGCCATATGACCTTCCAGAACGTCCCCCACGGGCCAATGCCCAGGTCTTTGGAGGCTTCAATCAGGTTTTTCGGGATTTTCTCGAGGCCTGTGTAGATGGGCATCACCATGAAGGGGATGAAAATGTAGGTCAAAGTCACAACCATCGAAAACTGGTTGTACAGAAACACATCCGTCGGTTCGTCAAGAATGCCGACACTGACAAGAAATGAATTGAGGACGCCGTTGTTGCCGAGGATGATTTTCCAGGTATAGGCCCTAAGCAGATAAGACACCCACAAGGGCGCGATGACGGCCATGTAGAGCATTCCGCGCACGCGTGGAGAATGCACCTTGAAGACCAGGAAATAGGCAAACGGAAATGCCATCAACAAAGCGAAGAAAGTGACTAATGACGCGATCTTGGCGGTGCGAAGCAGGACACTGACATACTGCGGCTCAAAGAAAATCTGAGCGTAGTTGCCGAACTGAAAGTCCGGAATGAATGTGGGAAACTGCTTGGTCCAGAAGCTATAGGTGAACAGCACCATATAGGGGACGAACATGAACGCCATGGCCCAGATAATCGGCGTGCTCAACATGATGGCCCGCAGCGTGTGATCTCTCTTCATGGGCGTCATTGGCGATCGTCCTCGGTGAAGATTGAAACGTTGTCAGGGTCGATGGCCAATTTTATCTTCGATCCTGCTTCCGGAATGCCAAATTTTTCTGCCGTAGTGCCAAGCTGTACATCGCAAATGATTTTTTCACCGTCCCGCAGAGTGCAGCGCAGACGAATGCCGCCGCCATGGAAAAGCACTTCGCTGATCTGGCACTCGAGCACGTCCCAGCTTTCGGGAGCTTTTTCCTTGGCTCCGATAACGCGCACCTTTTCCGGGCGAAATCCGACAATGACATCTTGTCCAACCGATAACTCCGGCGCACCGTTACAATGTAACTTTGTGCTTCCCACGGCAACTTCGGCCCCGGTGCCGGCAGTCTTGGAGACCATGCCTTTCAACAGGTTGGATGTCCCGACAAAGTCTGCAACATATGTGGTCGCGGGTTGATCATAGAGTTCCGCTGGCGTTCCCACTTGTGAGATTGATCCATTGTGCATGACCACGGCCCGGTCCGACATCACCAGTGCTTCTGTCTGATCATGCGTCACCAGAACGAAGGTGAGACCAAGTTGCTCGTGCAGATGTTTAAGCTCGACCTGCATTGCCTCGCGCAGATTGGCATCCAGGGAGGAAAGCGGCTCATCCAGCAACAGGACCTTTGGTTCCCGCACAATTGCTCTGGCTAGGGCAACGCGCTGGCGCTGACCGCCGGAGAGCTCGTAAGGCCTGGCCTCTATCTTGTCTGACAGGCCGACCAGCGACAGGGTCGAGGCTACTTTTGAGCTGATTTCTTCGCGCGGAAGGCCCAGGCGCTCAAGCCCGAACGCCACGTTTTTCTGCACGGTCAAATGGGGGAACAGGGCGTAATCCTGAAACACCATGTTCACGTTGCGCCGATAGGGCGGCAATTGAGTTACGTCATCACCGGCAAGTGTGATGTTTCCCTCTGTCGGCATCTCGAACCCGGCAAGCATGCGCAATAACGTGGTCTTGCCACAGCCGGATGGACCCAAAAGAGTTACGAATTCACCTTCAGCGATCGACAGACTTACATTGTCGACCGCGACGATGCTTTTGCCGAAAACCTTGGTAACATTGTCAAACTGAACGAGAGCCGTCATCCCCACCCGCACCTGCATCAGTGAACACGCAAACGGGCGGAAATCTCAGCGATTCCCGCCCGAAGTTTCAAGACTGGATTAGTTCGCTGACTTTACAGCATTCCAGGCGTTCGTATAGGCCTCGATGCGAGCGCCGAGGGGCTCCCACAGCAACAATGCATCGAGATAATCCGGGTCATCCTGATGCAGTGCATCAAACATTTCCGGGCTCATGCACTTGCGCGCAGCCACGGGATTGGCGACCGAATAGCCGGTAGCTGCGGAAACGCCGCACTGACCCGCTTCCCCAGCTGCCATGTTGAGGAACTTGTAGACACAATCAGAATTTTCGGTGTCTTTGACGATCTGCCATGAGTCCGCCCAGCCTTCTGCGTTTTCGACCGGAATGAACTCTTTCACTTCGATGCCCTGCTCTGCAATCAGTGATGACTGATAGCCAGCCCAGGTGTTCGAAATCCACACTTCATCCGCAACGTACAGGTCAACCAGTTCGCCGGCAGTTGCCCAGTATTTGCGCACCAGCGGCTTTTGGCCGATGAGGCTTTCCTGCGCTTCAGCAATCTGCTCGTCTGTCAGGTTGTAAATGTCTGTATGGCCAAGGCGACGGGCAGCTACATAAATTGCGCTCTTGTCATCCCAAAGGGAGATGCGACCTGAGAGTTCTTCATCCCAGAGATCGTCGAGCGAGGTCGGCGGCGTATCAAACTTGTCAACACGATACATGAACGAGATCGCACCCCACGTGAACGGCACACCATAGACATTGCCGTCTGCGTTGATGCCATCGGCTGTGCGGAATTTTTCGTAGAGGTTGTCCCATTCATCAATGCGTGATGTGTCCACTGGTTCAACAAAACCAGCCTGGCTCATGATCGAAGTGGTGTCGATGGAGGGCGATATAAGGTCGTATACACCGCCACCGGCTGCCAGTTTCGCTGCGAAATCATCGTTTGAGCCAACGTAGGCGGCTGAGACCGAACATCCGGAAGCTTCCTCGAACGGTTCGATAAAGCTGGCATCCGCGTAACCTTCCCAGGTCAACAAGCTGACCTGTCCTTCAGCCATTGCAGCTGAGGCACTCATTCCCGCAGCAATGCTCAAAGCAACGGTAGATTTCAGTATGTTCTTGAACGACATTTTGTCATTTCCTCCCATTAGTGGTTTGCAGTCCTAAATCCATAAGCTGTCGACCTGTTTGTCAGATACTTTCAGCTTCGCTTGCCACCACCTGCATTTTGCCGAGCCCTGTAACGGGCCATTATGGCGCAATACCCCAAGGTCTTTGCCATAATGAAGCCAGAGCCCGACCTGGCCAATGGTGGCTCAAGTCACCATCACAACACGCTTCGTCTATCTCCGCCCGCAGATCGGCTGCGGGCACGTGCTTGTGCGGTACATTCAAGTGTTTCTGCTGATCAATCCCTTCAGCTGTTTTCCCAAGTTCAATGCTTTGACTGGGTTTTTCGAACCACAGTTCCAATGTCTACTCCAAGCGCTTCTGCGGCTTTCCGTTTGGAGCCGTGACGCGCAATTGCTCCGTCTATCAGTTGCCGTTCATAGACCTTCACCTGGGCCTTGAGGCCGGCATCTTCCAAATCGCTGAATTCGCCTCCTGCCTCGCTCCGGGCCACGGTGTGATCCAGAAGAACTTTCTCCGGCAGATGGCGGACATCAGCAAGGCTGTCGGCGACAACCGACAAATGCTGCACCAGATTGTGCAGTTCGCGGATGTTTCCCGGAAAACTATAACGCTGCAGACGAGAACGGCAATCATCTGTCAGCTTCAACCTTGTAGAGCGCCGCTGATTGGTGAGCTGCAGGAAGCGGCCGATGAGATGATCCACAAGTTCGGGCGTCTGGCGCAACGGCTGAACGTTGAGAGAAATAACAGCAAGTCGATAGAAAAGATCACGGCGAAACAGGCCCGTCTCGACCATTTCGTCAAGGGGACGGTTGGTAGCCGATATGACACGAACCCGAACGTTTGTGCTTTTGCCTGCGCCGACGCGTTGAACCGTTCCATCTTCCAGGAATTTCAGGAGTTTCGCCTGCACTGTAAGTGGAATTTCGGCGACTTCGTCCAGAAACAATGTGCCGCCGTCGGCGGTTTCTATCAAACCCTTCTTGCCGCTCTGCAACGCCCCGGTAAAGGCACCGCGCTCGTACCCAAACATCTCGCTTTCAAACAAGCTGTCCGGTATGGCGCCGCAATTGACATGCACGAAGGGTGCGGTTTTCTCGTTGAGGAAGTCGTTCAGATATCTGGCGATTTCGGTTTTGCCGGCTCCACTTTCACCGAGAAGCAAGACTCTGGCGCCCTGCAGCATGGCCTTTTCGCCATGATCCAATATCGCATCAAGAGCCTCAGACAGTGCTCTTTGGCGATCGAAGTCGGGTCTAAGGTTTCGCTCATTGAGGAAACGGAACGTATTGTCGGCACTTCCGGTTGAGGCCCTGCGCCGATCATGGTCAAACACTTCCAGGTCCCGTTGCACGATCATGACGTTGCTGCCATTGCCTGGACGCAAGCTTCGGATTGAGGTCAGAAACGGTTTTCCCTGGCGGTTCTGCGAAACTGTTTCGGCCTTGCGACCTGAGTTCAGGGCATCGGAAATGTCGGCGCAATCGATGGCGGATTTTTCCAAGAACTCCGTTAAAGGCGCACCGAGAACATCTTCTCGTTGCAACTCATTCATTCTGAGTGCGGCGCTGTTTGCAAA
>JAJFHB010000308.1 GCA_021775795.1 Hyphomicrobiales bacterium
CCGCTGCACAAGGGGTGCAGATACAGCGAAGTTCACACCGATGTTCGCATCGGAGTCTTTCGTGAAAATGGCAGAAAGTACGCCGACCAATTCGCCCTGCTCATTAACGAGGGCGCCACCAGAGGCACCCGGATTTACGGCGGCATCTGTCTGGATGAAATCTTCGATGGTGTTGAAGCCGACCCCGGCACGATGCACGGCAGAGACGGTGCCACAGGTAACCGACAGACCAAGACCAAACGCGTTTCCGATGGCGCAGACCTCCTCGCCAATTGCCGGGTCTCCGCCAAAACTCATCGCGGGCAACGGTTCATCCAGAACGAGCACCGCGAGATCCGTCGCGGCATCAATGGCAGCAACCCGCGCCGTCACGATGATGCCGTTGGATGTTCGGACGTGAGCCGTCGTCGCGCGTTCCACATTGTCTGAGCCCGATGAAATCTCCAGCACGTGCAGTGCTGTGACAACGGCCATGCCATCAAACACCACGACACCTGAGCCTTCTGGCTCTTCCGCATCGAAGCGTCCTTCCGGCCATTCGGGAAAGACGCTGACCACGGCGCGCATCAATGTATCGATTCCCGGGGCGGACGTGTCAGCCATCCCGGGTCGCGGCAATATTGTGGCGACAAAGATCACGGCGAACAAAAGCTGCCGAAGAAATTTACCCGTAGTCATCAGATGGTGGAGATCATGCTTCAATTAAGTCGAACGGAATCGGTGCTGAAGACATCAGCCGACGACATCGGCGTGGAGTTCAGATACATGCTTGCTCCCACGCAAACAACGATCAACAAGCCGATGCTTGCTAAAAACGCCTTCATCAAAATTCTCCCTGTCTCATTATTCTATTGTTCCAGTTCATCGCCGTCGCCGTCAACCGAACTGTCTCCTTGTGTTGCCTCGCGCAGGAACGCAATGAGTGCTGTGCGTTCCTCTGGATTTGTCATCCGCTGCAAGGGCATTTTGGTTCCCGGCACAAACTCCTGAGGGCCATCGTCAAAAAGCTGCTCGATCGTATCCTCGTTCCAGATAATTTCCGCCTGCAGCAATGCAGTGGAGTAAGCATATCCGGGAAGCGTTCCCGCCCGGCGCCCGAAAACACGGTAGAGCGTTGGGCCTGCGCGGTTTGCACCGTCCGGTGTCAGTGTATGGCAGACGCTGCATTTGCGCGCAAACTGCGTCTCGCCCAGGCTCATGTCTTCGCTGACCTGAAAGCGTCTGGGAAAATCACTGCGAACTTCTTCGTATGGTGCAGCCGGGGTCATTTGCCAGTGAATAGCGAAGTC
Source organism: Hyphomicrobiales bacterium (assembly GCA_021775795.1). Classification (GTDB taxonomy): domain Bacteria; phylum Pseudomonadota; class Alphaproteobacteria; order Rhizobiales; family JAJFHB01; genus JAJFHB01. Next base: position 1,290 of record JAJFHB010000308.1, read on the forward strand.
ATCGAGGGAACCGTAATAGAATGAACTGTGGTCGCCCGAAAGCGCCATGGCCCAGACCGGACCGTAGGGGTTTTCGTGCAGGCCAAGTGACGACCAGTCGTCGACATTCCACACGTATATGCGCCCATCTCCGCCACCTGACGCTGCAATTCCTTCATCATGATCAACCAGAAGCGACAGGACCGGGCCGTCGTGGCTGACCAGCGTGGTTTCAAGTTCACCTGCTTCTATGTCAATGACGCCCACAGTGCCTTCGAGGGATCCGAAAAGCAGATGTTCGCCGTCAGGCAACAATTGCAGTTCATTGATACCCCAACCAAAACTCAGCAGCGTGCTGAGGTAACGAGCGTCTTGCGTTTCCCACGCCCGCACCGTGCCGTCGTAGCTTGCGGTAAAAACCTGTTCGCCATCGGTTGAGAAGGCGACAGCGTTGACGTTGTTGGCATGGCCTTCCAGCACACCCGCCAAAGTGCCGGTCTCAACATGCCAGAGGCGTGCTGTTTGATCCCAAGCCGCGGATGCCAGTAAAGCCCCATCGGCAGAAACGGCGAGATCAACAACCTTGTGCGAATGGCCCTCAAGCACATGCACCAGCGTCGCACTCTCAAGATCCCAGATGCGAACAAATCCATCATCGCTTGCGGTTGCGGCAAGGCTTGTATCGGGAATGAAGACAACGTCATTCACGGCTGCATCATGTTCATCAAAACGATGCACGATTTCCGGGCCGTCGTCTGAAAGTTGCCAGTGGATCATGGAGTAATCGAAACTGCCGGTGAGGGCTGAGCCGCCGTCTTCCGACAGGGCAATTGCCATGACCGGACCGCCGTGGCCACGCAGGTCATCGGCTCGCACAGGTGCCAGGATGAAACAGGGAATAATGAAGGTCGCGAGCGCCACAGCGCAGAGCGAGAGCTGGCGCATTGAACCGAGAAAGGCACAAAACATCCGCAAATTTCCTGGCCCTCGCCCAAGTCGACACTGTCGGTCGTCTCAAGCGTTTCGTTAGCTATCGTCCAGTCTACTCTGCAGGCGGCGCTGCCGGTTCACCTTCCTGCAGCTTGCCTGATGTCCGCATTTCTTCCATCCACAATGAGTGGTGCTCTTCCGCCCAATTTGTGTCCGCTTCACCGGTGCCCATGGCATCGAACGCGCCTTCCATGCCCAAAGTGCCAATATAGATGTGGGCGATGATGACGGCGATGAAGAAGAACGCCACGATGGCGTGCCAGAGCTGGCTGTATTGCATTTCCTGCATCGGCGTCAGCTCGGTCGGGAAATAGGTGATGCCGATGGAATGCAGGATCTGAAAGGTTCCCTGGAAGAACTGCATTTCAAACGGGAACATCAACGATATCCCGGAGACGCTGATCGAAATCCCGCAAAGAATTACGACCCAGAAAACGATCTTCTGGCCGGCGTTGAATTTCTTGGCCGGCGGGTGTGAGTGTTTGGAAAACATACCTCCGCCTGCGAGGAGCCAGCGCACATCATGCAAGCTGGGTATGTTGTCCTTGATCCACATGACGAGGACGATGGCGAGGCCGAGCATGAAACCGAAAGCAACGTAATTGTGCAGCCACTTGCCCATTTGGGTAACAAACGCAAAGGCATCCGGACCGATTACCGGCAGCAGCACATACCTGCCGTAGAGAATATTGAGCCCCGAAATCGCCAGGATGATGAAGGAGGTTGCGAGCAACCAATGGCCCATGCGTTCGATGCCGTTGAACCGCACCACGGTCCTGCCGCTCGGGCCCTTTTCGATGGCGATCCGTCCGCGAAACACGAAAAACAACGAAACCAGTGCGAGGGCGCCGAATATCGCCCACCCTCCCCATTGGAACAGCGGCCCGTTGCGCAGTGCCCGCCAGTTGTCGCCTTCTGACTGGATCAATACACCGGCCTGCTCATTCGGTATTGATACGGTACCTGTCTCGCCTTGCCGGATGTCGCGCCAGAAGTCTGCTTCAGCACTGCCGGAGATATTACCAGGTACAGAGCCATCGGTCTGTGCGGTCGCGGCATCAGGGATCAGGAACGTAAAACAAAGAAGTACGACGAGAGCGTACATCACATGGACGATCACATTCTTTGTTGGATCGCCCGCTTTAGAAAAGTGATGTTTCATTTTTACTCTCCCGCTCATCGCCCAGAACTACGGAGACGCAAGGCACGATGTGACAGGTCATTGATCGTATCTTGATCAAGTGCCTGATCTTCCGCGCCGCCATAGACGCCCTTGTCATATGACGTCGGTCGCGTCTGCTCCGGCTTGTCCATCAGGCTCCAGACCGCAAGGATTGCAGCAAAGAGTACGGCAAATCCAATCAAGCGCCCGCCAATATCGGCCATCTATTTCATCCATATTCTGAGCTGGTCAGAAATCTATTGTACTCATAACGACTTCGCACACGCCGATACGACCGCGTGCGTCCAAACTCCATCATAATGTCGACGGGTCGAAATGCGGGACGGCCGGAGCCGTCCCGCGATTACCTGTTAGCTTACGAGCCCTCACCGGGATAAGCGTTGCTCCAGCCCCAGGCGCCGGAACCGAAACCGCGGGCGACTACACGCTCGCGATAAATGTCCGCTACCCGGTCGCCGTCGCCCGCGAGCAATGCGCGGGTCGAGCACATTTCTGCGCAAAGCGGCAACTTACCTTCGCCGAGGCGATTACGGCCGTAGGCGCCAAACTCTGCCTGAGAATGGTCTTCTTCCGGTCCACCGGCGCAGAATGTACATTTGTCCATCTTGCCTCGGGTTCCGAAATTGCCCACCTGCGGAAATTGCGGCGCGCCAAACGGACACGCATAGAAGCAATAACCGCAACCGATGCAGAGATCCTTGGAGTGCAGAACCACACCTTCGTCGGTCTGGTAGAAGCAATCCACAGGACATACTGCCATGCAGGGTGCGTCAGAACAGTGCATGCAGGCCACAGAGATCGACCGTTCGCCGGGTCCACCATCATTGATGGTGACAACGCGACGGCGGTTGATGCCCCAAGGCACTTCATGCTCGTTCTTACACGCGGTGACACACGCGTTGCATTCGATACAACGTTCAGCGTCACAGAGGAATTTCATCCGTGCCATCGTGTGTTCTCCTTATGCCTTGGAAATCCGGCAAAGTGTGGTCTTTGATTCCTGCATGAGGGTCACGGAGTCATATCCGTAAGTCTGCGCCGTGTTGCTGGATTCACCCAGCACATACGGATCAGCACCTTCAGGATATTTATCTCTGAGATCTTCACCCTGGAAATGCCCGGCAAAGTGGAACGGCATAAAGGCAACGCCTTGTCCGACCCTCTCTGTGAGCATAGCCATCACTTTTACCTTACCGCCTTCGCCGCCCGTATGCGACGGAGGTGCCTGCACCCAGACCTGTTCGCCATCCCTGATGCCGAGATTGTTGGCATCTCTGGGATTGATTTCGACAAACATGTCCTGCTGCAATTCAGCGAGCCACGGATTTGACCGGGATTCATCGCCACCACCTTCATACTCGACAAGACGACCCGAGGTCAGAATGACAGGGTAGTCCTGTGAGAAGTCGTTCTCCTGAATGGAGGCGTAGAAGGTGGGCAAACGATACATCTGCCGATCTTCATAAGTGGCATAATCCGGCAAGAGATCGCGTCTTGGCGTGTACAGCGGTTCGCGGTGCACAGGCCCCGGATCCGGGACTGTCCACACCACAGCGCGAGCCTTGGCGTTACCGAACGGAGCGCAACCGTGGGCGAT
>JAJFHB010000309.1 GCA_021775795.1 Hyphomicrobiales bacterium
AATTCCGATACGTTCTTCCACCGGTCCGGCGCATCAGGAAGCCGAGAATGCGCAATCCCTTCCGCTGCGAGTAAGATATCTCGATCAGCTGGCCCGGATGGCGCCTTAGTCTTCGAAGTTGACCAATAGTGCGTTGCACATGTGGTGCAGCTGTCACGGTCCTGGCCGGAATCGGTGTAAAAACTGATACCACTCCTTATTACGAACAGATTTGATGCTTTGCAAGCACCGATCTGTGCCCAGTACAGGTACACATATGGTAACTCCGGCGGGATGTTGCGACTTTTGTTCGGCAAAACCACAGGAGAAGCGCTGTGCTGTTGGAATTGGAAACTAAAGGTTAACCAACGTTAAGATAGGTAAAGATAATCCGCATCGTGGTTGGCATTGGCGTGGCAATAACGAAATTCGCAGGGTTGTGTGGTGAAGATCACGAATAGAATGTTCACTAAATTCGTGTGTGTGGCGCTCCTTCTGGTGGCGCTATTGCATTGTCACGCGCCCAGGGCTTATGCGGAAGATGATGCTGCCGTTCCGACGGCTACGGCGGCTCGGCTGGGCGGGGATATAAACCGTACCAGGTTCGTCGTCGATCTGTCGGGTCCGCTCGGCTTCAGCGTTTATGTTTTGGCCGAGCCCTATCGCATTATTATCGATCTGCCAGAAATCAATTTTCAATTTCCTGCCGGATTGGGCACTGTAGGGCAGGGGCTGATATCTGCTTACCGATACGGATTGTTTGAGGCGGGCAAGTCGCGCATCGTGCTGGATGCAGTTGATCCGGTGCTGATCGAGAACTCTTTCGTTCTGCGACCTGAAAACGGCCAGCCGGCCCGTCTCGTTGTCGATCTCATTCGGACAGACGAAGAAACATTTGCCCGAATTCAAGGATTGATTGCGGAAGAAGATGAAGAGGAAGCGGAAGAGCAGCAAGCGGAAGCGGTTGTTGAAGAAACTCCCGTAGATGAGCCCGACATTGTTGCGGATGCGCCGATTCCCTCGCCAAATCCACTGCGATCTGGCGAACTCACGCTGGCACAGATTGAGGCTGAGCGGGAAGCTTTGAGGCTGGAGCAGGCAGGACCTGTTCGCCGCACTATTGTGCTGGATCCCGGCCATGGCGGTGTAGATCCCGGCGCTGTTGGACGTGGCGGCACGCCGGAAAAGCGTGTGGTGCTTGCGTTTGCCAGTGTTATGCGGGAACTGCTTGAAGAAACCGGCCGCTACGATGTTTTCATGACCCGCGACGACGATACTTTCGTGAGGCTACGCAGCCGGGTTTCGTACGCACGGGATCATAACGCAGATCTGTTCGTTGCGATTCATGCAGACTCTCATCGACGAAGTTCTACGCGGGGCGCCACAGTTTACACACTGTCGGAAAGAGCCTCCGACCGTGAGGCGGCCGAACTGGCCAGCCGCGAGAACAAATCCGATCTCATAGCAGGTCTCGATCTTGCGGAAGAAAATGATGATGTGATGGGTATTCTGCTGGACCTTGCTCAGCGCGAGACCAACAATCTGTCCGTTCATCTCGCCCGCGAAATTGTAGATTCTCTAGATGGTGTGACCGAACTGACGGGCAGGCCACATCGAACTGCCGCCTTTGTTGTGTTGAAGGCGCCGGACGTCCCATCAGTGCTCTTGGAGCTTGGTTTCATCTCCAATCGAGAGGATGAAGCCCTGCTTCAAACAACGGAATGGCGCCAGAAAGTCGGGACTTCCCTGCTTGCTGCAATTGATGCCTTTTTTGCGGAGTAAAAGTGAGTTCACAGCTTCGAATTTTAACTGTACTCACCATGGTGCGTGACCTACGGTGCAGCGGTTTCCGGTCAATTCGTTGCCACAATTTGGCATTACCCGACGTTGGTCTATGCCACCTTCATTCGCGCCGCGCTCAAGCGGGTGCTGCGTGCGAAAAGTCTGCCTAAGAGGATCAAGTTACTGATGTGGAAATTCTTTGGCTTTCTGTTCGCAGTTGGATTCATGGCATTTGTTGGCGTGTCGATTGTCGTTGGCTACGTAATCTGGGAAACCACCAAGACCCTTCCCGAACACTCCCAGCTCGCTGAATATGAGCCGCCTGTGATGTCGCGGGTGCACGCGTCGAACGGTCAACTCCTTGCGGAGTACGCCTCCGAGAGGCGGTTGTTTGTTCCCATCGAAGCGATACCCGACCTCGTTGTCAGTGCATTCATGTCTGCAGAGGACAAGAATTTCTATTTGCACAATGGCATCGACTGGAGCGGCGTCGCGCGTGCTGTCTATTCAAATGTCGTAAACCTGCTGCGAGGCAAACGCCATCTGGTGGGAGCTTCGACGATAACGCAACAAGTTGCGAAGAATTTTCTGCTTACCAGCGAGCGCACATTTGACCGCAAATTGCGCGAGGCCTTGCTTGCGCAACGCATTGAGCAGGCCTTCACCAAAGATGAAATTCTGGAGCTCTATCTCAACGAGATTTATCTCGGTCTGCGGTCTTATGGTATTGCCGCCGCCTCTTTGAATTACTTCGGAAAATCGTTGCACGAGCTTACGTTGCCTGAAGCAGCCTACCTGGCTGCCCTGCCGAAAGCCCCTAACAACTACGATCCCATCAGGCACACCGAGCGGGCGATTGAGCGGCGGGACTGGGTGTTGGAGCGCATGAACATCAACGGTTACATCACCGAGCAGCAGATGGTGTCTGCGCAGGCGACAGAACTTGGTGTTGATCCGCGTCCGTTCGGCATCTCGCTCATCGAACAGGCAGAAGCGTTTGCAGAAGAAGTGCGCCGCCAGGTCGTTACCCTCTATGACGAAGATACGCTGTACGAAGGCGGGCTGTCTGTCCGGACGACACTTAATCCGCAGATGCAATTGTGGGCCCGGCATGCTCTGACGCAAGGGCTGCAGCGTTTCGACAGGGAACGCGGATGGCGCGGCGCTGTCGCATCAGTTGCTGTAGATGGTGATTGGGGAGCGGAACTGGCGGGCTTCGATGTGCCAAGCGATTTCACAGTGTGGCACATGGCCGTGGTTCTTGAGCTCTCCGATACTCACGCAGCGATCGGATTGCGTCCTGAAAGTGAAACCGACAGCACACGGGCGACAGGACAGGTGCCTCTGGAGTTGATGAACTGGGCACGCGCAGCACAAGACGGCGGCGGGCTTGGGCCTGAAATTGGCACGCCCGGAGACGTTTTGTCGGTGGGCGTCGTTGTGTATGTAGCGCCTTCTAATCAGGCGGGCCTTTGGCACCTTGTGCAAATCCCCGAAATTGAGGGCGCACTTGTTGCTTTGGACCCACATACAGGTCGTGTGCATGCCCTCGTTGGGGGCTTCAGTTATGGCCGCAGCCAATTCAATCGTGCCGTACAGGCGCTGCGTCAGCCGGGCTCGGCTTTCAAACCCTTTGTCTATGCCGCAGCACTTGAGAGCGGCTACACGCCGGCCAGCGTCATCATGGATGACGAAATCGAGATTGAGCTGCCGGGCGGGCAGGGCGTCTGGCGCCCGCAGAATTATGGCGGCAGATTCTATGGTCCGCAGACTTTGCGCGCCGGCATCGTAAAATCTAGAAACGCCATGACGGTCCGCTTAGCCGTCGACATGGGAATCGAGCGGGTAGTGGATTACTCTGAACGCTTTGGTGTTTATGAAAACCCGCTGCCTGTTTTTTCCATGGCCCTGGGGGCAGAAGAAACAACACTGCTCGATATCACTGCAGCATTTGGCATGTTGGTGAACGGCGGGCATAGAATTGAACCAACAGTTCTGGATAGAATTCAGGATCGCTTTGGTGCCACGGTGTGGCGTCATGATGAGCGCGCGTGCGAAGAATGCGCCGCGGTCACCTGGGAGGGGCAATCAGCACCTGAACTGGAAGACAACCGCGCTCAGATCATTGACGAACATACAGCCTACCAGATCACAAACATGCTCGAAGATGTCGTGCAGAACGGTACTGGTACTGCGGTACGCGCGGTAGGCAGGCCATTAGCTGGCAAGACCGGAACAACAAACGATGAGCGGGATGCCTGGTTTGTTGGCTTTTCACC
>JAJFHB010000310.1 GCA_021775795.1 Hyphomicrobiales bacterium
GCCCCGGTTCGCCAACGCCGCCCGGCCGATCTTCGCCTTGCAGTATCGAAACGCTGATCTCGGGCATTTCATGCATCCGCAAAGGTTCATAATCGTGGAAGTTTGACTGCTCGATTGTTCCATCGTCGATGGTGATATTGCCGCGCAGGAACGCACTCAGGCCGAAGACTATACTGCTGTGCATCTGCGCCTCGATTTGGGCGGGATTGACCGCAACACCACAGTCGATAACGCAATCGACAGTGTCTATCCGGACTTCAATATCAAGCAGGCGCAAACTGACAGCCTCTGCAACGATACTCTCGAACGATCCGACAATGGCCATGCCACGGCCTACTCCTGCGGGCGCGGGGTTAGCCCAATCCGAGACCTCGGCAAGCCTATCCAGAACGGCTAGGTAGCGTGGATTATCCACCAGCATTCGGCGCCGGAACTCAATGGGATCGCGCCCCACCATGCGAGCCAGATCATCCAGCAGGGTCTCGACCACAAATGGATTGTGTGAAGCACCGACTGCTCGCCAGAAATGCACCGGTATGCCCGGATCGTGATCAACCCAGGCGACGTTGGCGTTCGGGATCGCATATGGCAGATCGACGAGCCCCTCCACGGCTTGTTCGTCTACGCCGTCTTCACGGATCAGAAACATGAGCCCGGCCCATTTGGAAACCGACGGCGCTGCGATTTTGACATTGAGCGCCGCAAGGTCGCCCGCTTGATCTAAAGTCGCGGTCGCACGCGTCAATGTCAGAGGCCTGTAGTAGCCCGCCTGCATGTCATCCTCGCGGGAATAGACAAGCTTCACCGGCCGAGCCACCGCCAGGGCGATTTCGGCCGCAGCTGCGACGAAATCCTGCGCAGACCGGCGGCCAAACCCACCACCCAGAAAGGTCGTGTGTACAGTTACGTTCTTCGGGTCAATGCCAGCAATCTGCCCAACGGTGTTTTGGACAAAGCTCTGTGCTTGCGTTGGCCCCCAGACCTCGGCAACGCCATCCCCGATAGAGACTGTAAAATTCATTGGCTCCATGCAGGCATGTGCCAGATAGGGCTGCTCGATTTCCCGGGTGATCGTGACCGTGTCCTCCAGGGCCTTGGTATCGCCAATCGATTGCGCAATCTTGCCCGGTTCGAGGAGTGCGTTTTGATACCCGGCACGGAGTTCGTCCATGCCGATCCCGTTGAACGGGCTTTCGCCCCACACAATGTCGACATCATCCCGTGCGGACTGGACCGCCCAATAATGATCACCGACGATTGCGACACCGGTTGAAATTCCAACGACCGCCTGCACACCGCTCCGTTCAAGCGCCCGTGCGCCGTCAAACGAGACCACCGGTGCCATCAGCTGAGGCGGTGAAATGACAACAGCCGTCAGCAGATTTGGCAGATCAACATCTATCCCATAGCAGGCCTGGCCGGTAATTTTTTCAGCCGTATCCAGACGCTGTTTCGACGTGCCGATAATCTGACGCTCAGCAGCGGGTTTCAGCGCGGGCGTCTCGGAAATCGGAAGTAACGCGGCATTTGCTGCAAGCTCACCAAATGTCGCGCGCTGTCCCCCAGCGTGTGAAATGACACCGTGTTTCACCACCAGAGCGGATGCATCCACTCCCCACAGATTTGCGGCAGCCTGGACAAGCATGACCCGGGCGGTGGCGCCCATTTCGCGCATGCGCTGCCATTCCGTCTGCAGGCTGGTGGATCCGCCAGTTATCATGAACCCATTGAAAGGAAACCCGAACTCGGGAGCCGCGGGCGCCTGTATAAACCGAACATCCTCCCAGCGGCAGCCCAACTCATCGGAAATTAGCTGAGCGATGCCAGTCAGTATCCCCTGGCCCATTTCCGATTTGCCGATCGTGAGGACGATCTGGTTATCAGTGCCAATCTCGACATAGGCATTTGGCCTGAAGGTTTCGCCCCTGGGCTCAGTTTGGTCCTGAAGCGCCGTTGTCGCCAACACGCCGCCGCCAAAAGACGCAGCGATCAACAGCCCTCCGCCTGCAGAGATGCCGGCGCTCAAGAGCCCTCTTCGTGAAATAATGCAGAAATCTTTCATGACCGCGCCCTACTCCCCTGCCGCACGATGGATAGCGGCGCGAATGCGGGCATAGGTTCCGCATCTGCAGATGTTGCCCGACATCGCTTCATCGATTTCAGTGTCCTGAGGCTGTGCGCTCGCCATCAGCAAGGCCGTTGCCGACATGATCTGCCCCGGCTGACAATAGCCGCACTGGGGCACGTCGATCTCTGCCCAGGCAGATTGCACTTTCGCGCCGACAGGGGTCTCACCGATGTGTTCGATAGTTGTAATTTCACGACCTTCCGCATCTTCAACCCAGGTCTGACAGGAGCGAACCGCTTCTCCATCAAGGTGGACGGTGCAAGCACCGCACAGGCCGGCACCACAACCAAACTTGGTGCCTTTCAGGCCGACGAGATCACGTATTGCCCACAAAAGCGGCATGTCTCCGTCGGCATCAATCGAGTGTTCTGTGCCGTTTATCTTCAAATTGAGCATCAATTTTTCCTCTCAAGGCAGGTTGAGGCGCTGGCTCTAAACGGGCGCTGCAATCCTGGTCGAAACTTCCATGCCATCAGAATAGTCCGGC
>JAJFHB010000032.1 GCA_021775795.1 Hyphomicrobiales bacterium
CTGTTTGAACCCGATACGGGCAGGCTGGCGGCCCTGGTCGGTGGAAACTACCTCACCGCTGTACGGACCGCTGCAGCAAGTGCTGTATCTATCGCCCACCTGGCACGGCAGGATGCAAAGGTCATCGGCCTGATCGGGGCAGGGCATCAAGCCGCCTTTCAGTTGCGGGCAGCACTTGAGCAACGCAAATTTGAAAAAGTCATCGCCTGGAACCGCAGCCCGGAAAAGCTCGCAGCCCTGGCCGCCGTCGCTGAGGAAGAAGGTCTTCTCTTTGAAACGGTAGAGCGTGAACAACTTGGTGCAGAGGCGGACGTCATCATCACCATCACCTCCTCACAAGGGCCGTTGCTGATGAAAGACTGGGTGACACCCGGCACTCACATAGCCTGCATGGGAACGGACACGCGCGGCAAGCAGGAGGTTGATGCGGAACTGGTGGCGGCGGCCTCCGTCTTCACGGACGAAATTGCGCAGTCGATTTCTATCGGCGAAGCACAACACGCCGTCGGCTCAGGCCTCCTGGCGGAAGCCGCCATTGTGCCCATCGGTGATGTCATCAACGGCACTCATCCAGGTCGCCGGGATGGGGCGGAGGTCACCCTCTTCGACGGCACGGGCGTTGGCCTGCAGGACCTTGCCGTGGCGCATGTCGCGGCCAAGCTCGCCGTCGAGCAGAGCCTGGCGCTGGAAATTGAACTCTGATGATCCCCAGCGTTGATCGACCGGGTGCCGTCTATGCCGCGTTTAGGGCGCGGACCACTCGCTCAGGCGTCATCGGCAGATCGACCCAGACACCGATGGCGTTGTAGACCGCCTGAGATACGGCGGATATGCCGGCCGCTATCGGTGATTCTCCAGCACCGCGAGCGCCGAACGGGCCTACAGGGTCAGGCGATTCTTCGAATAGAACCTGAGCCTGGTGCGGAAAATCTGCGCACCTGAGCAGCTTGTAGTCGAGCAGGTTTGCATTCTTTATCGCGCCGGTTTCCTCGTCGAACACCAGATGCTCGTAGATGGCAAAGCCGGCGCCACAAATGGCTCCACCGATGACCTGGTTCTTGAGCACTTGCGGGTTCACCACAGTGCCGCTGTCTTGAACCGCGACGAAATCAAGGATTTTGATTTTCCCGGTTTCAACGTCCACTTCAACTTCCGCAAACTGGGCGCCGAACTGGCGTGCGAAGGTTGTCGAGGGCGGCATCGGGACTGCCGGCCGTCCGGTAATCGATGAGGTTTGCCCAAGCGTCTCAGAGCGCAGTTCATTCAGGACTTGAGAGAAGGTGAAACGGCGGTTCGAGCGCGGCTCTTCTTTTGGATGGATTTCACCGTCCGTTATGTCCAGCTCTTCTGGCGCGATGCCGTCGAAAAATTCACGCGCAGCAATTTCAAGCAATTGTCGCCGCGCGTCATTCGACGCCGCCCGCGTGGCCCAGCCAGTACGGTACATTGTACTGCTCGCAAGTGAGCCGTGATTCCATGGACAGGAGTCGGTGTCGCCGGTCTCGATCTCGATCATATCAAGCGGAAGCCCAAGCTCTTCAGCCGCCACTTGGCACTGGGTCGTTTCGCTGCCCCGGCCCTGGCGTCCAACGGCGCAATGAACCTTGGCGCTGCCATCGGGATTTATGCGAACCATTGCTGACGACGAACCTTCAAATTCCACGCCGCAAACATGAGCGCCCGTGCCGACGCCAACGGCACGTTTTAAGGGACCATCGACGGTGTGCGGTGTCGCCCAGCCTTTCCAGCGCTCTTTCCACCTGAAGGCTTCAGCACCGCGCTCCAGGATCGCCCGCGTTCCGCCGGCGGACAGATGGAACAGCTCTGGCCAATCCTTACGCAGATGTGGCGGAATGCTCGCGATATAGGCGTCACGGTTGCCCTTCATGTTGTCGCGGCTGTGTTGCATGCGCAGCTCATCACCGGCAACGATCTGGTTTTTGATGCGGAAATCGACCGGGTCCATGTCCGCTTTTTCGGCAAGTCTGTCGGCAAGGCGTTCAACGCTTGCTCCAAGGGTGCAGTCTCCGACACCGCGCATGCACCCAGCGGTCACAAGATTGGTGTTGATGCCGTGAACGGCATAATGGCCGTTGCGCGCCTTCCCCCACATATCGACACAGAAAAAGCCAACATCGTCCTTGAACCCGTAGCCGCCATTGTCAATCAGGTGGTCAATTTGCGCGAAGGTGATCTGCCCATCTTTGGTGCAGCCCATCTTGCCGCGGGTCCGCTCGAGATGGCGTCTTTTCACGGTCGCCATACACTCTTCGTTCGTCAGTTCGATCTTCACGGCCTGGCGAATCTTTCTGGCCAGCAACACCGTGATGATCATGAAGTTGTTACTCCACCACTGGCCAAAAGAACTGCCGCAGGGCATGGCCATGACGCGGACCTTGCTCAAAGGAATGCCGAGGGCTTCATGGACGCCATCACGCAGTTCTGAAGGCGTCTGTGATGATGTCCAGACAGTCACCTTATCGCCCAGCCATTCGGCGATGCAGGCGTTGCGTCCCAGAGGGGCATATTGCTGGCTCTCGTAGAAAATATCGCAATCGACCGTGAAATCGGCCTGGGCCGAGCCCTCGTCGGTGTCACCCCACTTCACGATGTACGGGTCACGTTCATTGCCTTCGCATCTGATTTCCGGCGCACCGCTTTCGCGCGCTTTTTCCATGTCCAGCACATGAGGAAGAATTTCGTATTCGACATCTATGAGCTCCAGAGCGTGCTCTGCAATCTCTTCACTCTGCGCTGCAACAGCGGCGATATCGTCACCGACAAATCGTCCGGTACCATCCAGCGCCTTGCCACGATAGTTGAACCATGCGGATTCCCAGTCATTCTGAGGCACGTCTTCGTGTGTCAGAACACCGAGAACACCGGGCAGAGCCTCGGCTTTGCTGGTGTCAATTCTGACAATTTTCGCATGCGGATGCGGGCAACGGAGAATTTTGCCGCTGGCCATGTTCTGGACTTTCAAGTCCACCGCGTACTTCAACGATCCCGTCACTTTCTCGCGTGCGTCCTTGACATGCGCACCTTTGCCGACAACTGAGAAGTTCCGTTGTGTCGTGCCCATAATGCTTACCTCTTCCGGTCTTTGTGTTCGGTTGGCGTCGCCTACTCGGCGGCCTGCTGGCCTGAGCTCTTTCGAAGTTTTTCTGCGGCCCTTAATACAGACCGCACGATGTAAGGATAGGCACCGCAGCGGCAGATGTTGCCACTCATTGCAACCGAAACCTCATCGGCGGTGGGATTTGGATTTTCGGCAAGAAAGGCTTTGGCGCTCATAATGAAACCCGGTGTGCAGAACGCGCACTGGAAACCTTGCTCTTCAATGAATGCCTGCTGGATGGGATGCAGATCATCCTGGCTGCCGATGCCCTCGATCGTGGTGATGTCCTGGCCTTCCGCCTGATTTACAAGCATCAGGCAAGAGGTGCAGGGCTCACCCCCGACGAGTACTGTGCACGACCCGCATTCCCCTTCCGAACAGGAAACCCTCACGCCAATAAGGCCAAGGTCATTCCTCAGCACATCGGCAAGAGTGCGGTCGGGGCGGGACGTGACTTCAAGCGTCCGGTTGTTCACCTTCAACATTGTCATCGCTCTATCCTTTCAACTGTTCGACGCAATCAGCCAGCGATCGCCGCACCATGACCTTGACCATGTCGCGGCGATATCCAGCGCTGGCGCGTACATCGGAAATCGGCTTTGCGTCTTTTGATGCAGCTTCACCGGCCGCAGCAAGCATTGCGTCGTCGAGTTCGTCCAGCGTGCGGCCGATCAGCGGTTGCGCTGCCGCTTCCGAGCGAACGATCACCGGGGCCACAGCACCGAGCGCGATGCTGGCCTTTTTGATCTCGCCACTGTCAGAGACAGTCAGGGCGCTCGCCGCATTGACGAGTGCGATATCGACGACTGTGCGATCTATCCGCCGATAACTGGCGGCGATTTGCCCGGCAGACGGGAGTGGTATTGTAACTTCCTTGAGCAGTTCGGTGCCACGCAAAGCCGTCTTGTTCACGCCTTCAAAGAATTCGAACATGCCAACGGAGCGCTCGCCATCCTCGCCGAGGATTACCACCTGTGCATTCATGGCAACGAAAGCAGGCGACAGATCGGAAGCGGGTGAGGCGTTGCACAAATTGCCTCCAACGGTTGCCAGAGTGCGGGTTTGGGGAGTGCACATGAGCTTGGTAATGTCGCTCAACGTGGCCAACAGGTGGTGAGCCTCTGCGGATCGTTCGAGTAAACTGAGCGATGCCATGGCGCCAATACGAATGCTGTCCGGTTCGACGCTGATATAGTCGAGTTCATCCAGTTGGCGGATGTCGATGCAATGATCAAACTGGATCTCGCTGCGCTGCCAAAGCAAGGTCATGTCCGTTCCGCCGGCCCAGTATCGTGCCTTTTCGCCCAGTTGAGACTTTAGTTTGATCGCTTCCTGAGCAGTAGCAGGGCGCGCATAGTCAAATCTCGCTCTCATGACACCATCCGTTCCACTTTCATCGACCACGGCCTCATTCAAGATACCGTCTCGTCTGTCTTTATCACCATCACAAACCAACCCAAAGCGTAGGGCGCAATAACGTAAGGAAAAATTACGGCTTTTCGACATTTACATAGAGGTATCTCAATGTAACGATCACGATCGTTGAGAAGGAATATCGATGGTCTATCGTTTGAGCAATGTGGACATCCGCCTGCTTCACGTGTTTCGCGCGGTCGTCGAATGCCGCGGCTTCACCAACGCCCAGTCCGTTCTGCAAGTCAGCCAGCCGACGATAAGCAGCCACATATCCGAGCTTGAGGGACGTCTGGGAATTCGGTTATGCGAGCGCGGTCGTGGCGGCTTCCGGCTGACGCCAAAGGGCGAGCGGGTCTACAAGGAAGCCGTTCAGCTCTTTCGCTCTCATGAGGATTTTCAAAATGCCACTCTGGAGCTTAAAGGCAAGCTGAGCGGATTCCTCAACATTGCGGTGATCGACAATGCCGTGACCGATCCGGTTTTCCCGTTCGTGTCCGCGCTCAGAACTTTCAACAAGCGGTCGAACGAGGTGATATTCCGGATCGAGATCATGAACCCCGCCGATATCGGGAGCGCAGTATTGGAGCGCGATATCGATATCGCGATCGCCACCTTCGATTACCGCATGCCCGGCTTGAACTATGAGAAGATTTACACGGAAGCGAATGTGCTGGCGTGCGGGTTAGACCACATTTTGTTTGCAATGGAAGACCAAACCAGTATCCGGGAGGCAGTGCGGGAATCGCGAAAGGTCACGCGCTCCTACGTCGAGAATCGGGACCTGTTTCCTTTGGGGCCTGATGACGGTATCGCCCATGCCGTGGTGGACAACCTTGAAGCGGAAGCATTGCTCATCCTCGGCGGTGGCCATATCGGTTTCTTGCCTAACCACTATGCAGAAAACTGGATTCGCAAGGGCCAGATGCGGGCCATCCTGCCGCACAGCTACGTGTACCATTCAGACTTCTTCATCGTTACGCGAAAGGTTCCACGGACATCGATCATCGTGGAAACCTTTCTCGCTGATTTGAGAGAGGCCGCTGCAGCGTCTGTACGGGCAGCTGCAGAATGATCAGCCGCTGGCATCTCGCCATCTGTCCCTGCCTCATTGCAGGTCCTGGCTTTACCGATGATGCAGAATGCGACCGACAGTGTTCATGAGGATCTGGGCGGCAAGCGTGCTGGTCGATCCCGACAGATCATAATCCGGCGCCACTTCCACCAGATCGAGCCCGACAATTGTGCCGCGGCGGGCAAGGCCGTCGAGAAACTCCAGCACCTCATAATAATAAAAGCCGCCGTGGCTCGGCGTGCCGGTGCCTGCCGCGATTGAAGGATCAAACGCATCGATGTCGATGGTCACGTAGTAGCGTTTGTCCGCGGGAACCCGGTCGAGCATGCCGTCGACGCCAAGTTTGCGGAACTGGCGTACCGATTGAATATCGGAGCCCATGGCCCTTGCATCCTCGTAACCGTCCCGCGCTGTTGAAGAGACATTGCGAATGCCAACCTGGCTCAGGCCTGTCACATAGTCTTTTTCCGCAGCCCGCCGCATCGGATTGCCGTGGCCAAAGCGCACCCCGTGCCGCTCATCCACAAAATCCAGATGGGCATCGATCTGCACCAGGTGGATCGGCTCCTGACCTTCAAAGGCATTGATGCAGGGAATGTTGACCGAATGATCGCCGCCCAGAACGATGGGCAGGGCACCGGCTTCCAGGATCTTGCGGACCCCGAATTCTATATTGCCATGGCTCTGGATGGTGTCCGTGTGGATGATGTCCGCATCACCAATATCAACAATCCGCGTCGTCTCCGCCGGTAGATAGACGATGTCATCTTCATGATCATAGGCACCGGCATGGCCAAAGGAGAACAAGGTTGAGGCTTCGCGAATGGCGCGCGGGCCCATGCGTGCACCGGAACGAAACTGGGCGCCGGAGTCAAAGGGTGCGCCAAGAACAGCAACATCCGCATCAATCGCGTCCCAATCGGCAACATATGGGTATTTGCCAAAGGTGCAGATGCCGACAAACGGCAGATTGAGCCTGCCGGATTCATAGCCGTGTGATGACATGATGTGTTCTCCTCTTTCGCGGCCGACATTGATGCATTCCAATGCAGCGCAGTTATTCGAGAGCCTTACTAGATTAAGGCGGTATAGGGGAGGGGGATAATTTGTCGCCGGGGTCGAAATTCACACCAGTCTGCTGCGAACCGTATCTGCACCGCCTTCTGTGCACGTGGTACGTGTTCACGCCGGTGCCGGCTGATAAGGTGCTGTGAGTACTGATTGCCCACACGTGGCCCGGTAAGGGGGTGACAACTGTCTTGAGGGGGTGCTCAAGATCAATTATCAGTGCATATAAGCTGGCGGAGATGATCACATGCGCTTCATTACACGGTGGGCGGTTTTCGCTG